>DAOWID010000008.1 GCA_030641115.1 Planctomycetota bacterium
AGAATCTGGATTCCCGCTTCCGCGGGAATGACAGCTTACAGATTCAATATTGACAGACTACTAGCCTTTGGAACACCTCTTGACAAAATGTCCTACCTCGTAAACCGACCCGAACAAAGAAGCAACGCTCCGCATCTGAATAACACGCACATGGTCCAAAACATTATCAGCAGCATTGAACACGTCCTTCTCTGTGGAAAAGTGATGCTCACGAATCTTGCAGCCTAGTAGCCGAAACATAAACACCATAAAGCGCCGCTCAATTGGCACACCATATATCACCTGGCCAGCGGGCTTAAGGACCCTGCGAATCTCCTGAAACGCTTGAGGTTGCTCAGCGGGCTTGAGATGCTCGAGAATACTAATCAACAAAACCGTATCAAAGAAATCATTGTCATAAGGCATGGCTAATACACTGCCGTTCCGCAAGTGTGTCTCGATCTGCCTTGCCTTAAATACGGCAGCAACATCCTCTACCGAGGCGCTCAGGTCCAGGCCGTGAATCTCCTCATAAATCTCCCCAAGATTGGGAAATGTGACGCCGGAGCCAAAGCCGACTTCCAGGACTCGCCGGCCTGGCGTGCACTCGGCCAAACACAACTCAATCCGTCGGCGATACATTTTACCGATGATAGGCCAGAAATAGAATCGAAGAGGGTCATCACAATCCACACCGGCATATTCACGGTAGGGTAGCAGCTTCAATTTAGGCAAGGCGCTTGTTCTTGGCATCTCTATAAGATCGACGCATTTTTCCAAGCCATTTGATTTTCTTAAACGCTATCCAGCTCATCCTAATTAGCAGCCAACCGTGCCTGAAACGACTGATATTTGTCTTGCCGTAAGTTCTCGCGTGATACGTCACCGGCACCTCGACCACCTTAAGGTTCTGCTTTACGGCTCCGAAGATAAGGTCGAAATCTCCAAAGGGATCAAAATCACCAAAATAGGAACGGTTGGCCTCAATCAGCTCGTAGTCTGTCTTGCGAATCATCTTCGTGCCACAAAGAGTATCCTTAAACCTCTGGCCCAACAACCAGCTAAACAATGCGCCGAAGAGCTTGTTCCCAAGCAGATTTAAGAAGCGCATTGCTTGCCTTTCCATCGGATAAACGAGCCGGGAACCGTTGACGAACTCACCTTTGCCGTCACGCAACGCTCTGAAAAACTTCGGCAAATCTTCAGGCGGAGCCGTCAAATCCGCATCCTGGACAACCAGCACATCTCCTTCAGCAGCAGCAAAACCTTTTCTAACAGCATCGCCTTTACCCACACCATCACCCTGATGGATCAAGCGTATCTTTCGCTGTGGATGTTTCTTCATCTGAGACTCTATCTCTTCGGGCGTGCCATCCGTGCTGTTTCCATCAACGAAAATTATTTCCGTCTCGCGACCCATGTGGGGAATCCGTGTCACCGCATCTTCGATATTACCACGCTCATTTCGACACGGCACTATAACGGAAACGGATAAATCCTCATCACGCAGACCAGTGGGAGCTGGCCGGGCTATAACAAGATTGACTAAGTTGAAATAACGCAAGCCCGGAAGAAGAGAAAGAAAATAATTGCAGAAAGCCGTCAGCGGGGGAATTCGCTTCGGCACCAGCAGAAAGGAAGCACTTCGGATGACATCAAAGCCGGCTAATTTGAGCAGATTTGCAATATCCTCCGGCGGAAGCCAGTTGAGGTATGAGTAAGGCCGACGAATTCCAATAAGCGAGCCCAGCCGCAAAATCGCTTCCCAAAGATAGTTGTAGTAGGTTATCACAACCCGCGTGCTTTCGTCAGTCAGCGGACGGATACGCTCTAAGACCTGCTGGATGTCGTGCCACTTACCCAGCGTGTTGCAGATTAGAACGTAGTCAAATTTCTCATCGAGTTCCAATTCATGCGGATCCACCGCATAGAAGGTCAGATGCCCAAATCGCTCTCTTGCCAGCGCAATAGCCGTAGGATCCGCGTCAATCCCAACACCATAAGATGGCTCAACCGCAGCCAGAAGATCACCGCATTCACAGCCGACATGCAAGACTCTGCTGTTCGGGCGAACAACGAACTTATAAATTTTGTCGAGCCACCCGTAATAATACGCATTGCGCCTTCGCCAACGAAGCAGCGCCTTCTCGTCTGGCTGACGCCCCGCTTCAATATCGGGCAATCTGGAATTCTGGCTGTTTGGTTCTGTCATAAACAAGAGTTTTGCAAAAGTTCGGTCATAAACTTAGCTCTCAGGCCCACCAACTACCGTTTCGAACTCGTGCCTGTCTGCAAACACGCCAGGACACTCTCGGCATTTGGTTTTTCGATTACGCCTTTCTCGGTAATGATGGCTGTGATATCCCGCGCCTCGGTAACATCGAAAGCTGGATTGTACACATGAACCCCGTCAGGAACAATCTCGGTATTCGTCCGCCAAAGGCGGATCACCTCACCGGCGGCTCTTTGCTCGATTGGTATCTCGGCTCCGGTCTTTATGCTCAAATCGAATGTGCTTGACGGTGCAGCAATATAAAAGGGTATGCCGTGCTCTCGTGCAAGTATGCTCAGGCTGTAGGTGCCGATCTTGTTTGCCGCGTCACCATTAGCCGCAATTCGGTCAGCACCGGTTATCACCGCATCAATTTTCCCCTTTTTCATCAGCCAACCAGCCATATTGTCACAAATAACAACAACATCTATACCGGCTTGTTTCAGTTCCCACGCGGTCAATCGCGCACCTTGCAGTAACGGCCGTGTCTCGTCGGCATAAACCGTGAACTTCCTGCCCTTTTTATGTGCCTCGAACATCACGGATAAAGCCGTCCCCTGTCCCGCAGTTGCAAGTGCCCCGGCATTGCAGTGCGTCAAGATGCCGGAACTATCCTTGATAAACATTTCACCGTTCTCGCCGATCCTCCGGCACATATCCACATCTTCTTCGTAAATCGCGTTTGCCTCGGCCAAAACAACTTCCCGCAACTGTTGCAAAGTGGCCTTCGGCTTGGCAGCAATGAATTCCTCGGCAGTCTGTCGGACTCTGTCCAGCGCCCAAAATAAATTTATCGCGGTAGGACGAGACGACCCCAGGTACTCACACGATTCAGCCAGCGCCTCCATTCCCTGCTTCAAACCATCCGCCGCTGACTTTTGCACCGCCAAAACCAGTCCATAGGCCGCTGAAACACCTATCGCCGGAGCGCCCCGGACCGCAAGAGTCTTAATCGCTTCATATAGCTGCTCAACCGTGCGGCACCGAATCTTGACAAATTCAGTCGGCAGCCGCCTCTGATCTATAAGCTCCAAAAAGCCGTCAATACCGCCAACCCATTTAACTGCCTGAGCAATCATGTAAACCGTATCTCGTCTCTCGATTTTCGTTTCCCGATACTCGACGAGTATCGAGCATCCAGTATCAAGAATAGATTTTTCCCTCTCTATAATCCTGCCAGGCCAGCTCAAATGCCCTCCTGTCACTTGGTGCCCGTCTTAATTCTATGTTCTGACACCCGAACAATTCAGGCAAACTGTCGTTATATTCAACGCATAGTATAGAGCCTCTTAACGACTCATTCTCAGGTTTGAACTTCAAAGGCTTACCGGTAGCTTTGTTAATAATATCAGGATGTATCTGGATGCCGTCCTCAGCAAGAACAAGATGAGAACCACGTGACCCGCTGCCCTGCTGGAGTAAGTCCACAATCACCTTAAGATATGCGACACTCGTCAAAGCAAGATGTTCCGCCCGGATTGCTTCTATGATGTCCTTGGCATCCTTCACATTGAAGCCCCGCTGCTGTATATCCTTATAGAGCTTCACCGCGCCTTTTAGAGCCTCGCAGGCATCGTGTAACTCCCTGATATGCCCGCCTGACGCCGTCATACGGCCCTGGATCGCATCTACTACATCTTCGGGCACTAAGCCGCTGGATGGGCTTCTATATTGCTCAATCTTTGAAACAAATTGACTCACTTGCCGATCAATCTCGGCCTGCTTATCCGAGTAATCTGGTATTTCGCAGCCATAGACATTCACGATGTACTCTGCCGCTCGCAGGCCGCCAACCTGGCCGGCGTTCAGGGCGGAGCCACCGGGCCTCTTGACGCCATGAGTCCCAGCCATCTCACCGATCACAAAAGTCTGAGGCACATTGGACTGCCACCACTTATCCACGGCAAAGCCGCCGTTGTTGTGCTGGGCACAAACCGCAATCTCAAGCGGCTCTGAATACAAGTCAATACCATTTTCCTTGTAGACCTCGATAGCCAGAGGATTCATGTGAGCCAAGCGTTCGATAGGCATCTTCTGAAATGCACCCGCCTTTTTCAAGTACTCATAAGCTTCCGGCTCGAGATCATTAACGTCAAAATCCTCCATTGAATCGCTGCCGACAGGATTGCGCAAAAAGTCCATAAAGACACGTCTGCCCTTTTGCGTTTCATTAAACACCAAAATATCAATCAATGACGATTGCAGATTCTCGATGCGTTGTGGGTCAAAAGGCCACTGATAACCTTTAAGGAAGATATTCGTCGCCATCTTGCCCATTGATGGGAACAAGTCCGTCAGAAATTCTCGCTCATTCTTGCCTCTGGCATCAGTGCTGAAAATTCGCGGAATTGCCTGCATATAAGTACCGGAGACGTTCCAGCGGAACTTTATGCTCGCAAGTCCAAACTGTGATTCCATCAGATTCTCAGCAGCCAAACCTGCTTTGAAGGCAAGCCCGTGAATGCCGAGCTGCCCTCTTGGATAGACGCTGCTTTTGTAAAGCTCACCGGGCCCACCAGCAGCGAGAACAATATTAACACCGAGATAAATGTTTACCGCGTAATTTGACTCAGTGGCACTGGCCTTGTCTATCGTCACAACGCCAGCAATTCGTTTGGATTGTCCGGATCCGACTGTAAGCAAGTGTGCGACTTCCTGACCGTCTACAATCCTGACACCATATCGCTCGATCTGCTTTTGCAGACACTCGCTCATGTATTTGCTTGTCTTAGGACCGGCAGAGGTAGCTCGTTCGTATGGGTCGTTGTCCGTCTTGTAGCCGACAAAGCTGCCCATACCATCTGTTGGAAATGGAACCCCCGCCTGCACAAGATGGTAGAATTCGCGAAGCGAGCCTATTGCTTCAGCAAGTGCTAAATCACCGTGACAACACCCGGCAGCAGTCAGGCTTTTTGCAAATTCTTTAGCGCCGTCGACGACGTCCGGGCTTGTCCCAATCTTGTAATACGTCTGCTTATCTGAGCCGCTCATGCGCGATGCACCTAAGCCGATTCCGCCGGTTACAACAACGATCCTTTCTTGTGGATTTGCAACTCCTCTCTGCTTCATAAACTCATAAAGGTGCACGGCGCAGTTCACCCCCGCTGCACCTGAGCCAACAACTACAGTGCTGTAGCGGTGGATCGCAATGGTTTGATTGTCTATTTGCTTCGTTTCCATAATGTCCTATCTCATATCTGACAATCGAGAGGGTTCCCGCAGAGTACGCTCCCTAATGAATCGATCCATATCATTTAGCGCCTTAACAACTCTGGTCTCACAAAATCCACAGCCATTTCCCGCGGCAAGGCCCGCACATTTCCTTCTTTATCCCAAAAGTAAAGAGAAGACGGCGATGGCTTCCTGCCGTGACCATCGGCCCAAAAGGCATAGAAATCAGGGTGAGCATTCACTGGACGTCGCGCGTACGTGTGGTTATATGCACTTCCTTCGGTAAGCTGTTTCACCTTCTTCCAGGTTCTTCCCAGGTCTTCGCTCGTCCACATAGCCATTTCGCCCCCTGTGTTATATGGCTGTGGCCCGGTCTCAGTAGGCCCGATTATTCGCCACGCTCCATCATCCTCGATATAAAGTGACCCCATGTCGTAATTATTATCCGAGACAAAAGTAGGTCTTACCTGCCACTCTTTTCCCGTCCAGCGGGCAGTAGTCCAGGTGCGAGGATCATTCTTAGGACCACATTCGTACCCGCTGCTTGTAAGAAACAAGATCACCGGCCTGTCGTGCCTGTCAAACCTGATGTCCTTCAAATAAACCTTTAATCCCTCTGCTCGGCAATCGTGGACAAGCGCAGGGTTGTTGGCATCCATAAGCGGCAATCTCAATTTCTGCCCATCAACCGTTTGCCATGTTTTTCCCAAATCAGAAGTCTCGATATAGTATAAATTCGTACGCCAATTCAAGCCCTTCTCTTTAGAATGAAAATTGAACGCTGTGCCGGCCTTGTCCCTGCCCACGGCGCTAATCTGATAGTGTCCCCTTTCGATAGCTGCCAATCTAAGCCACTCCGACCATCTGACACCATCTGGGCTCGTCATAAAACAACTCGTACGGTCAGCAGGATATTTATAGCGGGTAAAAAAGCATACAAAGCCCTTGTTCTTAACATACCAGGCTTGCATATAGGAAAAATTAGTCATTGGGACTTCTTCGCCGCTTGCCATCTTTGTTGCATTCACAAGTCTAAACTCACCGACGTCATACGGCCTCTTGCTTCTATGAATGTACGATGGCCTGGCAGTGCCGTGAGAGGTTGAAAAGACCCAAATATACCCGTGGTCATCCACAGACATGACAGGATTATCATGGGCATCACCAGTCTTCTTGTCGAGAAGTATAGTCGGTCGCGGTACCATCCCGGTATTGTGGTCATAGTAAGAAACAATATGCAACAGCCTCCTGTTGCTGTCTCTCGCTGCACCGCCATAACAGAAAAACGTCTTCTTGACCTTATCACAGTAAACCGCAAATGGCCTGTGCTTGGCGCAATATGTCCCCAGTCCACCGCTATACTTATAAACGTATTCATCGCGAGACGGCTGATTCATATACCAGATGCCCCGATAGCCGGTATCTTTAGCATTGATCGTTACTGTGGAGACAAATCCATCTACGCTCTCTGCCGATTTGGCACATGCAGACAACGAAAAAATGACGACCACCACAAATACGGCTAACGACCTACTCATTGACCTCACGCGTACGCCTCTGTCTGCCATCCAGCTTATGCGCATTCTTGCCAGGCACCCCTATCCACCTCAGAGCCTGCAACCAATGAATATATATGTATTGTCATCCTGAGTCCGCCGAAGGCGGAAAGGATCTGGGCTACGGATGAAAAACTCCATACTTTGGCCACATTCTTCGCTGCACTTTCCGCCTCTGGCGGACTCAGACCCGTCCTTGAGCGCAGCGAAGAAATGACGTTGTCTCGTTATGTTAGGCGTCCTTAGTGTCTTGGGCTTCTCACGGAATATTAAAATCTCTGCCAGTAGTCCAACTTATCTGTTCCACCGAAGCTTTGGCAAAATCAATATCAGCGTATTTCTCTGCCCGCAGCTTGTCTATCAATTGCTTAGTCTTTGCAAGTTCATCTGCCAGAAGTTCGTAGTCCTGCTCGTCGATGATTCTCTTCATTGTATCCTTGTCAACCATGCTAAATGAGCCACCCAGCACCAGAACTCCGACATCAATGTAGTCAGGAATATTACTGGCGTTCGTGCCGCCCGTCGGCACTAAGCTGATTGTCTTATGAATAGCAGGGTCAATCGCCTTAACAAAAGCTGGCCCGCCGAGCTGCTTGGCTGGAAATATCTTGCAGAGATTCGCGCCCTTAGAAAACTGGCTGATAACCTCCGTGGCTGTCCCACATCCAGGTATCATAGGTATCTCGCCGGCAAATTTCTCGAAACTTTCATCGCTAAAATTACCCGCCGAAACAAGGTAGCACGCACCGCCCTCCACAGCCTCTTGGGCCGTAGGCAAAGGGTCGTGCGGATGGGCCTTGTTGTACACACAAAGCATTTCCGCTGAGTCAATCAAACTTGCCATGCCTGCCACAAAATCGGGTAGCTCCCTGCGCAACCGGCCAAGTTTTTCCAAAGGCTTACTTATCCGGCAAGTCACCTCCATGTTGTTGACGCCTGCCTTCATAAGAGCCTCGGCTGTTTTAACAACGTCGAGCTTATCCTGATTGAACACGAGAATAAGACCATCTCTTAACAGTGTTGTGATTATACTTTTGGCATCCATCTTTCATTTCTCACACTAATAAACAAAAGTTTTGCAAAATGGAGATTAGGCATATATTATTTAAGGAAATCCGTTTCTTGATTTCCTTAAATAATCAAGCTAAGTAATTGTCTATCAAACAGTTGCTGTGTGAAAAGGAAAATCGAACACTACCCTGCGAAGTAGCCTTCGTTACGTAGGACGAGCAACAGATTCTTCCTTTTCAAAGTATGTCTAATCTCCATTTTGCAAAAGTCCACCTTCACAGTCTTCTCAAATGAAAACCGCCATCGACGTCGATAACCTGGCCGGTGCAAAAATCAAGCCTGCCTTCCACGATGGCACCGACAGCCTTTGCGGCATCTTCGGGCTGACCCCACCGTTTAATTAGTGTCAGTCCCTCAGCTATGAGCTTATCATATTTGTCTTTGACAGCGCTTGTCATATCGGTTGCTATAATGCCAGGCCGGATTTCAAACACCCCGATATTATATTCAGCCAGCCTGTCTGCGTACAGTTTTGTCATCATAGCGACACCTGCTTTGCTTATGCAGTATTCACCCCGTGATGGCGAACTCGTGTACGCTGAGATTGAGCCTGTGTTTACAATCCGCAAGGCTCGCTGCGGGAACTGCTTTTTCTGTTTAATCATCCAATTAGCCACCTGCCGAGTCAAGAAATACGGCCCCTTGAGGTTTATCCCCATTACTCTATCGAAGCTCTCCGGCGTTGCTTCAAGAAGGTCTGCACGCTTTGACGGCGCGACACCGGCATTATTAATGAGCATATCGCATCTGCCGAATTTGCTTTTGGCCAAAGCAATAAGACGGTTCCGGTCCTCCGCACTGCTAACATCGCCTCGCATAACTTCGCACTCTGTGCCGAGGTCTTTAATCTCCTTCTGGGTCTTTAGCGCGTTGGAGTTGTCCGGTTCACCATCAGCGCTAGAATCAAAATGATTGATTACCAAGTCATAACCCAAGGATGCCAGCTCCAGAGCTATAGCCCTTCCGATACCACGACTTGCTCCGGTGACAATTGCTGCGGGTCTGCTTCCCGATTCGCCATGTCCTTGCTCTACCATTTTCAAAATCCTCTCTTTTTTCGCTCTTTCATCTTTGTTGTCTGGGGTCAATCCTTTTCCCTTAGGAACTCGTCTATTTCTTCCGCCGCTCTCATGCCATCTGCAACAGCCGCAACTACTGTCGAAGGACCTCTGACAAGGTCTCCGCCCGCAAAAACGCCCGACCTTGCTGTTGCCAGCATCCCCGCCTTTGTTCGAATCAGCCCGTCCTTGAATTCCACTCCCGGCAGAATCTCGCTTATATTTGCTGGCACTTCTTGGCCTATCGCTTCGACAACAACATCCATCTCAAGATCATAAGCACTCGATTCCATCGGTTCCGGCCTTCGCCGCCCCGTCTGGTCCGGCTCACCCAATTTGGCAGGGCAGACCTTTATGCCCGTGAGTTTGCCGGCACTGGAATTGAAGCCGAGAGGTACAGTCAAAATCAAAAAGTGCACACCTTCTTTTATCGCTCTGTCACGCTCGGCAGCCCATGCCGGCATCTCCTTGAAGGACCGGCGATATATCACGTACGCATCTTTTGCGCCAAGCTGTTTAGCGGTAATCGCCACATCCATAGCAGTGTTGCCACCACCTATTGCCGCGACTGACTTACCTCTGAGGTTCAATCTGCCAGGCTGTTTGGCCGCCGAAAGAAATTCCATAGCGCCCCACAAGCCATTGATTTTCTTATCAGCGATACTAACCGACTTCGACAGGCCCATGCCAATGAAGGCAGCGTCAAAGCCCTTGGCCATTACGGTATCAAGATTGAACTCGGCATTCACTTCCTTTTCAATACGCAAAATCATTCTATCTTCAGGCACATCCTTGAATGCTGCTGCAATCTCATGTTTCAGTGAATCGCATTGTCTGTCCGACGGGATCACCGACTCTATAAGCCCACCAAATTCAGCGCCCCTATCGAAAACTGTAACCGTGTGGCCTGATTCAAGCAGTTTGGCCGCACAAGCCAAGCCAGCCGGTCCAGCCCCAATCACGGCCACATTCTTGCCAGTCGTATCCTCCGGTATCCGCAGCTTTGACCAGCCTTTCTTATTGGCCAGCTCCGCAAGATACCTTTGTATAGCAGCAATGGGCAAAGGACCGTCACCGATAAATCGTTGCAGACAGTTGCCCTCACATTGCTGCTCGACTGGACATAACCAGGCACACACTTCCGGGAATATGTTGGCTTGCCTCAATACCTCATAAGCTCCACTATCATCACCATCCAGAAACAAATTAATGAACTTCGGTATATCAACACCAGCGGGACACGCTAATCGGCACGTAGGCTCCTGACACTGCCGACATGCCAACGCAAGCCTGACAAGATTATCCCTGTCACTCATCCTGCCGTGCTCAAAGATTGGCCCATAAACTTCATTATCCCTCACCACGCAGCCGGTCATCCCACCGTCGCGCATTATCTGCGTACATGCGCTGCAACTCACACAGACCTTTTCCGGATACATCTTGCCATCCGTGATAATATCCTTCGCAAAATCTGGATAGGCAAATGCCATCCGCCCGGCACCTATCAATGTCGCCAAGCCATTAGCCTTGCTTGCCGCCCCAACATTTGCGAGCAGCGTCCTCAGCCAACTGTAGCCGGTCCCCACAGTAGCGATATCGCCAAATGCCTTTTGAATCTCGCCCACGACGTTGATTAGTCTGGCCACACCGACAAGCGGATGCTCAGGTTCTTCGTAGCCGCCCACAATCGGCTCATTGAAGGGCCTGCCCACATGTGGGTTGTAATACGGGTTTGCCACTGTGATGTTAATCAGCCTAACACGGCGCTGCTGCAGAAGTGAGATTAGCTTTTTCGGCTCCATCAAGTCCGGCTTAGTGTAATCATCTTTGTCAACACCCCACCCATAAGGATACGGTATCGCATCATAAACTCCGAGCCGGGTGACCACGGTTGCCTCGTCGCCAAGCTCTTTGCGAATCCTACCGACGACATCCAGCACAAATCTGGTTCGGTTCTCAAAAGACCCGCCGTATTTGCCGTCGCGGTGACGACAGGCAAAAAGTTCATTGATTAGGTATCCATGACACGATTTTACATCGACCGCATCAAACCCAACTTCAAAGGCAATCCTGGCCGCTTTAACATAGGCATCCTGAAGCTCATCCAGGTATTCATCAGTCACTAAAGGCCAATCGTCCGGTATCCTACTTTTTCCATTTGGACTGGGCTTTTGCTGCGGAACCAGAGGGTCCCGATACGGGTCGCGCTGAACGATCATTGGATGGAGAGTACCTTCCGGTTTGCTGTATCTGCCTGAGTGGGTCAACTGGGCCACAATAATAGGCGTGTGATTTGGTCCGTTGCCCCTATCTGCCTGCTCCCGTGTGCGCTTAACGAGAGCCGCAAATGCCCCCTTGCTATTGTCATTAAGCCACAACTGCCTGGGATTGGCCCTGCCCTCGCCAGCTACAGCTATTGCCTCAGCCCAAATCAGACCAGCCCCACCAGCAGCAAATCTTTCGTATCTCCGAATTGTCAGTTTACCGGGCCGGCCCTGTGAATCACCATCGCAGCCCTCCATTGGGTGCGCCGCCAGCGAATTCGGTATGACCAGCTCTCCCACCTGCACTGGTTCAGCCAGGATCGAAATGTCCTCTATAGCATCAACCTGGACTCCAAGCCGCCTGCATAATTGCTGCAAGTCTTCAATCCCACTCAACCGGAATTCCCACTTTCTCTTCTTTATCTGGCTTGTTTGTCTCTGCATAAGGCTAAAAGCTCAGAACAGTCGAATCCACAAGCGGACGGGGACAGGTCTATCCCGCAGCGACTCTTCGCTTTGCAGTTGCCCGCCTTCGCGGGGACGAGTCTAGCCCTGCGGAAGCAGGGCGTTTTGATTTCGCCTTTATCCCAGGTGCCTCGGCCTGTAATTTTGCCGCTAAATACTTGGCCGTATAGCTTTTCCTGTCCTCTATGATTTCGCCAGGCGGACCTGCCGTGACCACTTTGCCGCCGGCATCCCCGCCTTCGGGACCCAAGTCTATTATATAGTCAGCCATCTTAACAACATCAAGGTTATGCTCGATTACCACAACGGTATTTCCCATGTCGCACAACCGCGACAAGACTGCCAGCAGGTTGTCAATATCGGCAAAGTGCAGCCCTGTTGTCGGCTCATCGAGTACATAGAAAGTGTGCCCGGTAGCGGCTTTGCCCAATTCAGCGGAAAGCTTTACCCGTTGCGCTTCCCCGCCGGACAGCGTCGTTGAGGACTGACCTAACTGCATATACCCTAGGCCAACGTCATTGAGCGTCTTAAGTAACCGCGCAATCGTCGGAAAATTCGCGAAAAAATCAAGCGCATTCCCAATCCTCATATCAAGTACGTCAGCAATATTCTTGCCTTTATACGTAACCTGCAATGTTTCAGGATTATACCTTCTGCCCTTACAATTCTGACATGTCACATAAACATCGGGCAAAAAGTGCATCTCAATCTTCTTCGTCCCCTGTCCGCGACAAGCCTCACACCGCCCGCCTTTGACATTGAAGCTAAACCGCCCAGGCTTATAGCCGCGAATCTTCGCCTCCCGCGTTAGCGAAAACAATTTTCTTATCTCGTCAAACACTCCGGTATACGTCGCCGGATTACTCC
>DAOWID010000304.1 GCA_030641115.1 Planctomycetota bacterium
ACTTATACCGAAAAACATGTTTCTCCACCGAGCAGACTTGCTTACGCCCTTTTTCGCGCCTCTTTTGTTTGTATCCCACAAGCTCTTCAGCGTTTGCGGCGCGGTACCGTTTTTGAAGTTAGTGTCCAGCGCTGTTGGCCGACTAACAGGTACGCAGGTCCTGTCAAGGACCGCTATGGCCTCTTCGCGCAGACACCAAGTAAGAGCTATTCTTGAAGACACGCGGGAAGAAGGTATTCTGAGTGCCGTGCAGGCGGATATTATGAATCGTATAGTCAATGTGCCCGGTCTGCATATCCGCGCAGTTATGATTCCAATTAACAAAGTCCAAACGGTGGATATGAATTCAAACAGAGATGTTCTGCTGTCGAGCTTGAGAAAAAGTCCATTCACCCGTTTACTTGTGACCACGGATGGACTTGAAGACGTAGTAGGGTTTGTGAATGTTTACGAAGTTTTGAATTCATCCGACGATTTCGACAACTTAAGTGGTTTCGTAAAGCCTATTAGAAAGCTTGAAGCAAGTACTCACGTTACGGACGCGATAAATATCATGCAAAGTGAGAATCAAAAGATTGCGTTGGTTACGAGAATCGGTCGGTCCGGGCAAGACAAACCTGTGGGTATAGTGACAATGAAAGATTTAGTTGAGGAGCTTATCGGCGAGCTGGCTGAATGGTAGGTGCACGAGGCACATAAATCTGTGATTGGATAGTCGGATGTCACCGAGAATCGCTAAGATCGCTGTTACCGTGGTGCTTGCGGGGCTTTCGCTCGCTATCGTGGCAAATAGTATGACCAAGCCGGTTGGGCGAGATGAACAGATGTACTGCACCGGCGGCGTGCTGCTGGCACAGGGTAAGATGATTTATCGCGACTTCTCATATCCAGCTCAACTGCCCTACCACCCATTACTCTACGCGGCCTTATACAAAATATTCAATACGACTCATTATTTGCTTGTAGGCAGAATCGTCTCGATTTTGTGTGACATCGGTCTGCTTGTGTGCATTGTTGGTATCTATAGGCACATTTTCGGCCCATTTCGATTAGCTGGAATGCTTCTCGGCCTTGTGGGGGCGGTTCTGCATGTATTCAATCCCTTGGTGGATTATGCTAACGGCTTTGCGTGGAATCACGATGTTGTAATCCTATGCGTGGCGGTGTCTTTGTGGCTGTTTGTGTCCGTAGATTTTGAGCGCAAATCAAGATACTGGCGAATTGCTGCTATCGGTGCCCTGCTGACATTAGCCACGTGCATGAGAATCACCACTGCTCTGGTTGAACTACTGTTCTTCGTGATGCTGCTGGTACAACCAGCCAGGTCGATGAAAGATAGATTCAAGACTATCTTGCCATTCTTGATTAGTACTGCGATTGTGTTGATTTGGCCAGTTTGGGTGATAGCCCAAGCTCCACGAGCATTCTATCTGAACCTGTTCTGGATACCCAGGCTCTACGGCGAGTGGCTGCACAAAATTGGGATGGTTCATGATAAGCTGGGCCTAACGCTAAGCTCTATCGCAATGCCCGGCTATTTTGTACTGATTGTGATAGCAACGTACCTATGTGTGACGATCGCTTGTCTTCGCAGCAGACTAAAAATATCGGATGTGCGAAACCTACTGCTTACCGCCCTGCTGCCGTTCGCTTTCGTTGTAATCGCCCTGGTCCCGCCGACAATGTGGAGGCAGTATCTTGCGGTGCCGGTGCCTTTTTTGATAATCAGCTTTGCTTATCCGCTACTCAATTTGAGAGAACATGCCAACAAGGACAATCCCAGTAAACATTTCACAATAGCATCCGCTCTGGTAGGTGTCTGTGGGATTGTGGCTATTATCTCATATCCACTTGTGCTATACCGAACCACTATACTCGCCGACCCAGAGAGTTGGGTTCCAATCCGCCTGCACAATATTTCAGATAAAATTGCTCAGAAAACGCCTGAATCTGGACCTGTACTCACTTTGGCTCCCCTTTTCGCTCTTGAGGGCGGCTGCGATATTTATACTGAGCTGTCTGCCGGCCCGATTGTCTACAGGATTGGCGATTCTTTATCGCCTTCCGACCGACAGATTACGCATACGGTAGGTCCAAGAATGCTTCCGCAGTTACTTGAAAAAGTTCGGCCTTCAGCGGTGATACTTGGCGTAGAACCTGCATACGAAGAGCCCGTTAGGCAGGCCGTTCAGCCAGACAGCAAAGACTGGGAGCAACAAGTTTACAATGTGGTCCCTCCTTTGTCGGTGGTGACTGCTATATATCAGCGTGATCAACAATTGCTTTTGCTATATCGTAGATAGCCTTTCGGGTTTGGCCGTTTGTCTTGTTAGTTAGGATGGAAAATATGTAATCGCCGTCTGCGGTGCTGCATGTCCCTGAAAACGCCCTGACGCCTCGAATATATCCGGTCTTGCCGAATACTCTACCTTTGTACTTTTCCTCTTTGAAGTATTTGTCAATTGTCCCATCTACCCCCCCTACCGCCAGCGAATCCTTATAAAGGTCCCAATTCGGGCTTTTGTAGATATCTAATAGCACTTTTATTACCGCATTTGCGCTGAGCCTATTTTGGCTGCTGAGGCCGCTGCCATCATCGATATAGAACTCGTCTTCGTCAATGCCAAGCTCCACTAAATACTGTGACAATTTGGCGCGTCCATCCGGCCAGCTACCGTTTTTCCCGGTCGGATTACATTTGGCGGCAATAGTCTTGAGCAGGGCTTCCGCCGCGAGGTTTAGACTCCTCTTATTGCACCGCGCCAAGCAGTCGCGTATTAAAGTTGTATATTCGGCGAATACCTTCACGTCACAATTGTCGGCTACTGGCTTCTCTATAACTTGACCGGTCACGTTTATTCCCGCTCTGGCGAGACTCTCGGCGAGCAAGACGCCGAAAAAGGCCGCAGGCCTTTCAATTGCCACATAAAACGGGCCGGCCTCCTTTCTGCATTTGCCACGAATCGTGATCTTGTTCGGCGTTAGGTTGCGATAAGCCCCCACGGCGCTCGTGCCCTCTGATATAGGCTCAACCTCGTTGATAATCTCAACGAAATTGGTCTGCGGCTTAATAGAAATAGCCACGCGGCGACCAGTGTTCTTGGCGGTAACATCTATGCAATTGTCGTTGAAAGTCAAGCCGCTTACCTCGCAGGCATACCACCGGTTTAAGTCATCCCTCGGCCAGCTTGGATGAACGCGCTCGTCGTCAAATATGGTGGTGTCAACAACGATATCGTTTACGGTTTGGATCTCTTTGCGCTTCAGCCGTTCTGCTATATCCTTGAATATCCAGTCATTTTCCCTGCCGTACTTCAAATCTGTTCTCTCGTCACCTAAGAGCGGGTCGCCACTTCCAATTACTACAAGCGTATCGCCGCATAGCCCGACTTCTGTTTCGTACTGATAGTCAGGACCCAAGTATTTCAGCGCCGCCGCCGTGACGATTATTTTCATATTCGAGGCGGGTACCAAGCCGTTTGTTGCCTTGTGGCTGTATACGGTCTTGCCGGAATCGGCCCGCATGATACGAACGGAGAAGTGAACGCCCTTCTGCGAGTTGATGATAGCGTTAATCCGCCCCGGCAAATCTGCTTTCGCAAGGCCTGCAAGGCAGATTGCAAATACAGCCGCAATTAGCGTTTTTTTCAGCAGAGTTTTCATACCATAGCAATCTTTCTAAGCCGAATTACCCGAATTG
>DAOWID010000483.1 GCA_030641115.1 Planctomycetota bacterium
GTAAAAATGGCACTTTCAACTCGATTCGGTCTTTGAATTCGAGCAGAAAATGCTTACAACGCAAATGGCTCTTTTAATCTTGCAGTGCTATTCTGCCATGTTATAATGTTTGTATGAAGTGCCTTTTTTGACCGCTCATTTAAGGAGAGCAGTTGATGAACATTAAGTATTTTCATGATACAGACACGCTTCTACTTACTTTTACCGGTAGTGATGTTGTCGAGACACGAGATTTAAGCGAAAATGTCTTGTTGGACTTAGACCAAAATGGCGACATTGTAAGCATCACTATTGAGCACGCCAGACAACAGGCCAACATGGACGACTTTTCCTTTCAACAAGTTCACGGACCTGCCGCTAAAATGGTCTAAATCGGGTGTTAAAAACAATATGGTATTAGAACAGAGAGACTTGAGCCGGATGCTGGAGACAGCCATCGTGGCGGCACGTCTGGCTGGACAGCGGGCAATGGAAGAAATCAACTTCGTCAAAGCTTCCGTAAAGAACGCGACCGAACTGGTGACCCAGGCCGACGCTCGATGCCAGCAGATAATTGTCGATCGAATTAAAGAGAACTATCCCGACCACGGATTCATTGCCGAGGAAGGTGGCCAAGAGAAGCTGTTCAAGCAACCACCACGTGGTGCTGAGCCTTTCTGGTGGGCCATCGACCCGATAGACGGAACGAACAACTTTGCACACCGCATGCTTTTGTTCACCATCAGCGTTGCGGCACTGCACGAAGGCCAGCCGATTGTAGGTGTGATTTTCGAGCCGGCCACAGACTCGATGTTCACGGCTGTCAAAGACGACGAGGCGAAATTAAATGGCAGGCGAATAACGGCCAGCAAAGAAAAAATGGATGAGTTTTCGAGCGTTGCCTTGGACAGCCACTTCAAGTGCGATGATGGCGTGCCAGGCTGGGTCTGCGAGATTATCCGCAAAACAAGATTTCGCAATCTCGGCACAACGGCTCTTCAATTGGCATACGTAGCAAAGGGAAGCCTTATTGCTACGATCCTCAATACTCCAAAGCTATGGGATATTGCAGCCGGGGCTGTGATCGCTAAGACTGCCGGGGCTATTATGACTGATTGGCAGGGTGGAAATATCTTTCCGGTTGACTTGGACAGTTATGAGGGTCAGGAATTCCCGGCGGTAATAGCCAACAAGAAAGTGCACGCACAAATCGTAGAGCTCATCAAATCTTAGGGTCTAACTTAGTGCCTATCCGAATAACTTTTGGCAATTACCTGTCATTCCTTCGGCAAGCTCAGGACACCGTCTGAGGCGAAGCCGAAGAATATGGCCGATGCAGGGAGTACAGCACGTTCGTCCCAGGGTTTGCGATGGCCAGATGCTTCGCGTTGCTCAGCATGACAAAGGCTGAGGTGTTATTCGGATAGGTTCTTAGCTCGACTTTTGCCATTTTGTCAAGCTCGTAAACGCCATAATTTATAAAGGCTTACGAGTTTTCGACTTTTTCAACACCTTCCAAAACATAAGGATTTTGAAAAAGTCCAAGGCTGTTTACGTAAAACCTTGGAAAACAATGGTTTCGCATCGCGAAAAAGTGCAAAAGTCGAGCTTAGCGTGGGTCCGCAACGGGGTGCAATGCAATGATCCTTACCGTATCGCTGGGGGAATACACATTGCTTCTGTCGAGTATGGCCATGACTCTCTTTTGCGGCCCGTCGGTGCCGATGCGAACGAGGATGTAAGCGGTAAAGACATCACTCCGCACAGTAACAAGATTGCTAATTCGGGAGAATATTAGATCGCGTTCTTCAAAGTCGTCTGTCGCGCCGTCTCTACGGGTTGAGAGATCAGTCGTCAGGTCAGGAAATCCTGGCTGGTCCGCACCGTCTACATAATAGCGCATGCTGAAATTGCGGTAGTTCGGGATGTTGTCAGCCCTGTTTACGACCGCTGCCAGCTCCCCGGTGCTTGCGAAGCCAATATCTTCTCGCAAGACTGTAGAACTTCCGGTTGCCGTTGTTCTGTCGGCGTAGTTGACGATTAGATCACCTTGATTGTCCAGTAGCGGCCGTTTGTCCCTGTAAGCGACTATTGCCTGGGCAATTTCGGGCCTCATCCAGGGCAATTGACTTATCACGAACCATGGGGCTGTATTGACGTTTATGCGGCCTGGAACTTGGAATTCAGGCGTCAGATTAGGGTCAATCTCATTCGCTAATCCGTCACCGTCATTATCAATACCATCCAAAGCCGGGTCAATAACAGTCAGATATCGAAAGATGCGCGCAAAGGCCGGATTATGCAAATCACAACGAACCTGCTCTTCCGGGGGCTGCATCGCAAGCTGCGCTCCTATCGTATTATTCCCATCGGTACTCGGCCCTATTGTAAGCATCCTCGATGCATCACCCACCGTAGCAAAATAGCCCATGGATTTTGCAATATTGTAGTTCCTTCGTCCTCCAACTACGCCATTGGCTCCACCCAACGTCTCAGCCACAGGCTGCAAGTTCTGGTACACTATATTCCAATCATTATCAGGCCTGCCATACGACTGCGTCACGCCCTTGATGCTATCCCAGTCGAACCATTGCTGGCTCGCGGTCTGTCGGTCAAGATAAAGGTTCGGGGTCGCTATCGTTGTCCTGAGAAGATAAATAACATAGTTCTCACTTAATCTATATGTTTCCGGGTCCGTCCCTCTGGGAACATACGTGGCCAAAACAAGGTTGGGGTCCTCGGTGCCGCGGCCGACCGACATCAAACCTGTAACGCCAAACTGCGTCGACGCGCTGGAACTGTTGGTTATTACAAATCGGCTATCGGCAGCCATCACATAACCTGTGGGAAGCCTGATAGTACTGACGAGTTGCATATTTTGTCGACGAAGCTCGACCCTGAAATCACTCAGCGGAATATTTACGCTGAACGGATTATACAGCTCGAGTGCAAAGTAGTTCTTCACAGGGTCATTAGCGTCCGTGTCGCTGATCCTAAACGCTATCTCACTTATAAAAGGCTGCGCTTCAAACCCGAAGTGGGGGTTGCCATTCACGTCCGTGACGATGCTTACAACCGAATCGTTGTCACTGTAGTCCTTGATATTTGCTGCTAATTGCGCAAACTCCGCTGCTAATGCCGGAGCTGTCGGAAGACTGAAGTCAATACAGTTCTTCAGCGTGTCATATAATAACTGGGCATCAGGAACAACATTGACATTGAACATTTTATCGCCGTTCGGATCTATAATCCGTTCCATATTATAGGTCGTCGCAAGGTGCCGGTAAGAGTAGTTTGGGTCTACCGGATCGTTCGGATCGTGCTGGGCTCTGGAGAACCAATCACCCATACCCATCCGACCGCCGCGCTGAACCGGAGTATTCAATTCGCGGGGGCTATTGAACGACCACGTCCAGAGTTTTTCGACACGAGTCTTAATATTCTCATGATTTATCAAGAATCTGTTGCACAACTCAAGCTCATCTGAAATATCAAAAGGCGTATAAAGACCACCTGCCATATCATAACGCCAAATAACGTTCTGCGCGTATCCGGCTAAATCCGCCTGGTAGCTGGGTAAAGCAGCAAGGCCAACGCCGAAAGCGTAATTTGCCCTTGCAGCGAGCAAAGCCAGCTCATCTTCTACAAACAACGGCGTGGTCTTACGCATGTGGCCAGCCAAGGCCATAAGATTTATCTGCAGTTGGCTTGAGCCATCAATGTCGGAGACAGCCGCGTTAGGATCACTGGGATCAAATTTGTAAGCGGTGTTGACGTTTAACTTGGCCCCGTTATCAACAATCCTGACAGCCACGTAAACGGGTTTGCCTTTGCTGGATGTCACGCCCTTAAGTTTTACCCATGCAGAATCACAGACACCATCACCGTCAGCGTCAGTTGGATAGAGAACAACTGTATTACTGTCATTTACAAAAACGGCTTCCTGGTAACCATCTACAATTCGAGCCTGCATATCCCACAGGTTCTGTGGTCTGAACTTGTTATAAATATCGCTTATCTGCCGCCAGCGCCAATCACTAACTGATGGATCGGGGTCTGCGTCATACGGCTCAAGACTGGCCAGCCATGTATTATATTCGTCGGGGTAGTCGTAGTATTCCTGGCCCGCCACGCCGGGGACATCTGAGACCAGCTCCTCGGATATCGCGGCGATGACCGTATCGACTGCAAAGCCCAATTCCCTGTTCTCGGATATAGCTGATGTTGCCATCTTGTCGATGCGGGCAGTCAAAACGAACAGCACGGCAACTATAGCCAACAGACTGGTCAGAACGACCGTCAGGATAAGAGCCGAGCCAACAGGGGTCCTTTTCTCAAGAAGTGTTTTATTTGCGGTTTGCATTCTTGCCAGCCTAATTGCCTAAATAAACGATATGCGTGAAGACCATGCCGCGTTCTATGACACCTTTGGAATCGTATAACGTAAAAGTGAACTTCAGCGCCCGTCCAAGCCCTGGGATCGAGCTAAAGTGCGCCTGATCCACTAATGCGTTCGGATATGCATGTGGTTGACCTGGCGCAAATAGACCACCGAGACTTAGTCCGCCGTAAGCGTCAGGAGGGACCCCTCGATAAGGATACAATAGCCCAGGAACTCTAGTAGGGTCAGTTAGAAGAAGGAAATCCATATCGGCCAAATTGCCGTCGCCGTCTGGGTCGATCTGCGGCACCCATCGCCCCAGAGCATCATACCAGCCCTGGACCTTGAACTGGCCAACACCCTCACACAAAAGCATATGGATCGAACTCGGATTCGCCGGATCTACCGTCGCTCCAATGAGATGGTTGTCCGGAACGGCGGGGTCAACTCTAATACCGCTAATAACCGAGAGCATATCCGCCTTTTCGAACTGGGAGAATCTATCCTTCCAGGCTTCCAAAGGTATCTTGTCGTACTCGAGGCGATTATTCCAATAGTACCATTCTTGGTCGCTACCGGTAAACGTGCCAGGGTCGAGAAAGTCAGCAAGCCCGGGATCAGCCGTCAGTATATGCTGAGTTCTTGCAAGTATCCGCCTCTCTCTGTCCTGGTCTTGGGCCTTAACATTGCCCTTTTTGGCAAGCATATAAGAAATTCTCGCAACGTTCCCACGAAGCATCGGGTTGCTCCCGTAGGACTGAAAATCCCCATTCACGAAAAACATTACCCGATCAAGCCTCTCGTACGCACTGGGATCACGGGGATCAGCACCGGCGGGGGCCTTGGCCACCCACACCAGGAAGATCTCGCCATCCTTGCGCAGGGCTTCGAAGTCAGCGTTTAACTGGTCGGTAATAGCTCGCAGCTTTTGCATAATCTCAGCGTTCGCGATTGCCATACGCTGGCAACCTATGCTCACTTTGAAGATCACGCCTGCAAAGGACAGAACCATAGCCAGAATCCCAATAGCTGCCATGAGCTCAATCAATGTAAAGGCCTGTTTTGTTCGTGGTTTATGGTTCATTGTTCATCGATATAAAAACATCCGTGATCAAAATCTAAGGACTTTCTGATATATTGCGATACACGGGCTTTTGCCCCCGGCGATCGGCGGTGGAACGACCCATACCCAGCCACCTGTCGGCGGAGCAATGGCGGCACCTCGCCACGGCCCGTCAAGCACAATTTTGTCAGGCTGATCCGCTTTTCGCTCCAGCACACGATATATCTGGCCCGTTTGATTGTCCACTATTGTATAGCCATCATTGACGAAGGTTCTCTCGTCGACAGTGTCACCGGGGACAGCGTCTATTATCCGAAGCTGGTCGGCACTATCCAGGGATGGGTCTTGCACAACATTGACTGGAATTGGCCGAGGAAACGAACGCCTTTGCAGATTGGGCCATCCGGTTGAGCCTTGGCGGCCCCAATATTCTGCGGCGGCACCCACCTTCCTGCTAACAAAAAGGGTTACCTGCACAAGGCTGCTGTTTTGATTAACCCGCCTGCAAAGAGCAACCCAGTAATATTGTTTTTGCGACATAGGCGCAGCGGTCGAAGGATACATAAACTCGTCACCACTGATGGGCGTCAGGGTGCTAAAAGGCGTAAGCTGGCTGGTAGTCAGCGACGGCAGGTTGACGTCAACGGCATATAGTCTTATCTTTGCAAAGGCCTCGTCGGCTGCTACCGCTGCGATGGTCCGCTCCGTGGCAATCGTCGTAAAATGGATGCCGACCATAAATGTTCCACCGATAAAGAGCATCCCGATAGCGAGTGCGCCGACAGCCAGCAACATCTCGGTGAGAGAAAAGGCCGCATTATTATACTGTCGCTTATTTATGACAAACATATCAATCGGTCGAAATTATCGTCCCTGTATAAGAGTTAATATAAACCTTCTCAGCAGCTATCTTCACCAGGTACTGCGACCATGCCGTGCCTCTTTCAAAGGCCTGTCTAAGTTTTTGCCTTTCATAAATAATAAAGCCGTTCCGGCTCAGTTCCGGCCCCAAACCAAAATCACCAAAACTGGGATCAAAACTCCACCACGCATTGAAATAATCATCCTGATAGAACATTCCAACCCCAGCATTAACCTCTGCCAGTTTGTTGAAAACATCGTCAGCACTGATATTGCCTACTTGCCCTTGGCTGTCGGGGATCCCATCTCTATTTCGTAGCCATACCTTGTGTAGTACCATCTTGCCGGCCGGCGAAAAAACGATTGAAAAACTCGTTGTGTCTCTCAGGTCTCGCTCGGTACTTATCAGCGCGTCTGTATTGATAACGGTATCTGTGAACTGAAGATTTATGGGGCCGCTATAAACTCTTGCAACCGTCATCAAGTCCATCACTCCGATACTCTCAGGCAGTTTTATTGGCTCAAGACCTTCCACCGCCCGAAAGCCATAGGCCAATATATCCGGATCCTGGACTATTAAGACCATGTATTGAGACGCGCTAAGTGGGCCTTGGGGACTATATGCTTTTTGAAAACGCACTCCCGCGTAGCGCTGTTCTCTGGCGGCGATGGCACGGGCTGAAGCCAGCGCCGCACTTATCATACTCTTGGCACCGCTGCCGGACTCGAATGAGTCAAGAAGCGCGCGGACAGCCGGCAGCCCCAAGCCGACAAGCAGCGCGATTGTCACGATGACAACCGTCATCTCCGTCAGCGTCAGGCCGCATTGTCTGTTTTTCCCTTTCATTTTCTTCTTGCCATACTGGCTGCCGGCAAACGCAGCATTACTTTCTCACCTATTGCTTATATCATCGGTAGTGCCAAACTTTCTGTCCGGCCCAGCCGAGACAATCACAGGAAAAGTCCTTTTGCCTTTTTCTCTTAAGATAGGGTCTGGTTCGCTTTCATCGTAATAATCATATCGCAGCGTTGTGCCCCAGGGGTCAATGAACCTAAGCAACGGAGAAAAGGCTTTGCCATCAATCGAAATCTCTATCGTGGCTCCCACGTCATTTAGGCTGGTCACTAAAGAGCTGTCAATTTTATCGAGGGTCTTTCGGCTTTGGGGAACGCGGCTCAGAAAAAAATATAAAACTTCACTTGCCGAGTACGTCAGACATTCCACCGTGTCGTGATTGGTAATTTCGACACTGCCGGCTCCCAACGCCCCCAACAATGTTAGTTCGAGCACATCCACCGGGAAGCCACTACAGTCCAGCGGAAAATCGAAATTCGCGTATGGAGGCGTGTAGCTATATTCGTAGTCCTGAAATTCATCCAAGGCACCAGCAAGAATTGCCATGGTACTCTTAGCAAGCTTCTCTTTGCCCTGGCTATCAAGCCGGGCGGCGATGCCGATTACCATTGTGGCCAGCAGCGCAATTATGGCCATGACAATTAGCATCTCAACAAGTGTCAGGCCATGTTTGTGTTCGAGACTTTGCATAGCTTTAGCTTGAGCAAAGGGCTGTGGATGGCCTGTTAGTTCCCGAAGTTGCGAATGTCGTCGGTTGTCCCGTAATAGCCATCCGCCCCCGCTGAAATCAATATGAACGAATCAGGTCTGTAAGGCCACGCAGGCGCCGGCATCGCAGGGTCCCTGCTGTCTACTTTTGGATCCCTGATATAATTGTAAAAATATTGATAGTTATTCTGGGTCCAGCACAGCGGATTAAGTGGAGGAGGAGGACTCCATCCTGGATGCTTCAAAAGGTCTTCCTGCTCTTTGGCCACAACGATGCCATCGTTGTCGAGGGCATCATAAATTCCGTGTATGGTCCTCTGCGACGTGTTTGCCTTGTAATAAAGAATTGGCAACCCCGCCTTGACAAGTGTCCCATCGGCCAACCTCGCCCTCTTTGCACCGAATGCGTCACAGAGAACAAATGTATACGGTGCCAATGGGCCGGTATCATCAAACAGTCCATCCCGGATGCCAGGCGCGCTGCTACCCAGTCTAAATGCGTCGGCAGTA
>DAOWID010000211.1 GCA_030641115.1 Planctomycetota bacterium
ACGCTCTGTCCAAACACGGCCCATCGAGCCTTACACCACACCAAAATCAATTTTTCCGTTGCCAAATCCACCTTCATCGTGGAAAGCCGTCTCTTATTCGACTCCATCCGTCGAAAATCTATTCATTTTGCAGGAGTCTTAGAGATTCTACGGCAGTCCTTTCCGTGACTCAAGGCAGAAAAAGGAAAAAGGGCACAGTCCAATTCGGGCCGTGCCTTGGCACTTCACACTCCGTGTGAGTTCATACGGCCTCATTGACCATCTTGATGTCTTTGAATCTGCAGAAGAACCCAAGTTCCTTTGTGATGTCTCCGTAACATGTCACGCGATGCAATCCACTTGACCAGTTTTTCCAGAGTTTTGTCACATCACCGTCGACCTTGACGGTAATTTTAGTTCGACAGCCTCTGTCGTCTTTAAGCGACACTGGTGTGTCGACAATTTCGCCGGTGAAGTATGGTAAGAAATCAGTGCCAACCAATTTCGCCTGGGTGACTTTCTGGCCGACGCGCATTTGCACCTGAGGGACGACGCCCTGCTGCCGCTCCATGACCGTACGTAGTTTGTATGGAGCAACGGGCCCATCCGGACCATCCATCTTTGTGGTGCCAAGACAGTGAGCGAGGATGATACTATTGTTGGATTCATCCACCGTAGGGTCACTGATAAAACCTGGTCTGCCGACGAGTCCCTGGAAGATTATGTGAGTCATGGCAGACTGAAGGTCCGATTCACAAATTCCGCCTAATCCCATGTTATTGAGCCTGGTAAACCCGACACAGGGAAAGGCGTAAGCCTGGCAGAGTGGACGGAACATGGTGCCATAGCAGTCAACAGTCATCACGGTAGCATCTTCTTCATTCAACAGCTTTTCCAGTGCCAGTGCCATTTTGCAGGATTTGAATATGTCCTCTCTGGGAGGTTCTACAACCTTTTCGGCCCCTTTGATCCACGTGCGTGTCTCTGCTTCTGCCTGGCCTTCGTCAATGGAGTTGTAAGCATCCACGACTCGGTTGAGCCCAATTTGCTTGATGTCTGTGCCAAACTTGTCTTTCATAGATTTTGCGTAGCCTGCGAATGACCGAGTTGTGACGTTGAGAATCTTTGCCTCTCTTAAATGATGGATCGCTCGGAAAGGTCTTATCGCGGCCGCCAGTTGCTTGTAATCACTGGTCAGCATACATTCCAACTTGGCACCCATTTCCTGTTTTCGCAAAGCACCGAATCCAGTCCAGCCGTGCCCGGAATAGGGAACGGCAAAAACCACTGTGGGCTTTTGTGATTTGAGAAGTTCCTGGACGACACCGCCTGTTCGCATCGTGAGATGAATCACCAAGATGCCGTCAACGTCTTCTAATTTGCTTTTGAATTTAGCAACCTGAGCCGGAGAACCGACCAATTCATTCACAACGAATTCTACATCAGACAATTGGCCTTTTAGTTTCGCAAACTCCGATTCATAAAACTTGACTTCCTTTTTCAAATCCAAGTTGGGTTTGGGCCAATAGTCACTGCTGGGTGTGCCCATGTAAATCCTGGCGACTTTAACCTTTGACTTTCTGCAGCCGGGACTTATGAGCCTGGAGCGCCTTGGATTCCCACCGGAAGCCAAAACGTTCAGGCCACCAACGCCCAACGCACTACCAGCTGCCGCGATTTGCAGGAACTCTCTTCGATCAATTTTTTTATCCATCGCAATCTCCTTCTTTCAGTCTTTCAATTTCACACCTTTGAGAGGTTGGCGTATTTTACCAATAGTGATTTAGTCTGGCCAGCGTTAAATTCGACGTCAACGATGCTATTTTCGGCCATATCAGTGAACTTTATGACGGTGCCAAGACCAAATTTCTTGTGCCGTACCAACTGACCTGCGACAAAATCGTATTGCGTATTGCGTACTGCGTGTTGCGTAATATCGGATGAGGCCTTAATCTCGCCGACAGGCTCAAACAAGTCAGGTCCAAGTTCAAAAAGAAACTGCGAGGGTATTGTTCGCTGGGATTCGCCACCTGTTTTCCATGTTTTTCGGTATCGGACATAACTCATGTACAAGCCTGTTTTGGCACGCGTTATGCCGACAAAAAATAACCTCCGCTCTTCTTCGAGACTTTCTTGGGGATCTTCTTGCCTGTCACTTTCTCGTTTTTCGTGTGGCAGCAACCCGTCTTCAAGGGCGATGATAAAGACGTTTTCAAATTCGAGGCCCTTTGCGGCGTGCAAAGTCATCAGAGCAACGCAGTCACTTGACGTATCATAGGCATCGGCGTCGCTGAAGAGCGATATCTGCTGCAGGTACTCAAGTAGTGAGGGCTGCTCTGCTTGCTGGTCATACTGGGCGGCGGCGTTGATAAGCTCACTAACGGTCTCCAGGGCATTCTGGTCGCGGGCGGTCTTTAGGGCGTCGGCGAGTCCCGATTCGACAAAGACACGCTCGGCAAGCGGGGCGACTCGGCTGGCGAGTCCCTTTTTGAACTGTTGGAGCATGTTGACAAAAGCGGCGAGTTTGGCCTTTGGCGCTTTGGAGAGAGAATCGATCCTCTTGGCATGCTTTAGGGCCTCGAAAAAGCTGATATTATGTCGGGCGGCGTAGAAGCGGACTCTGTCGATTGTGGTTTTGCCTATGCCGCGCGCAGGCGTGTTGATGATTCGTAGCAGTGCAATTTCATCGCTGGGGTTGACCAGGACTTTCAAGTAACCAAGCAGATCGCGGATTTCCTTTCTGTTGTAGAATTCGACGCCGCGAACGATCTGATATGGGATTTTGTTGCGAATAAATGCCTCTTCGAGCACCCTGCTCATGGCATTAACACGATAGAATACCGCGATGTCTCTCAGGCAGGTGCCTTCGTCAGTTAGCTGTCTTATCTGCTGGGCAACGGCCTGAGCCTCTTTGAATTCATCCTCAAGACCGGTTATGACAATATGTGCAACGGGAGGCTTTGTAGGGATGAGCCTCTTTTGCTTTCGATTTTGGTTTTCTGCAATCAACTTGTCAGCTATCTCAAGTATCTTAGGCTTACTGCGGAAGTTTTCTTCGAGCTTTACAATCGTGGCATCGGGCCAATCATTTTCAAAGGCCAATATGTTACGTATGTCAGCTCCGCGCCAGCGGTAAATGGACTGGTCGGGGTCGCCGGTTGCGCAGATATTGTTGTGCTGGGAAACAAGGGCCTTGGCAATTCTGTACTGGGCGTGATTCGTGTCCTGATATTCATCGATGAGCAAGAACTTGAAACGGTCACCAAGCGCGCGGCAAACGTCAGAGGAGCCTTCGAGCAAGAAGGCGGCCTTGGCCAACAAGTCATCAAAATCCAGGGCGTTGTGCTTGGTCAAGATACTCTGGTAACGGGCGTATATTCTGGCTAATGTTTTGCGAAGAAAGTTGCTGGCTTCCATTTTAAAAGTATCAACATCTATAAGTCTGTTTTTGAGCTCAGAAATTTTCTCGAGCATTCGGGCGGGCGGAAAGTTGGCGGTGTCAAGCTCGCAGTTCTTGATCGCCTGCTTAACACATCTTGCCTGATCGGACTCGTCATAGATGCTAAAGTTGGGACTTATGCCTGCCTCATCAGCGTACTGGCGAAGGATCCTGACGCATAGGGAGTGAAAGGTGCTGATGTGCGCTCCGGCGGAAGCACCAAGAGCGATTGCCCTTTGGCGCATTTCATCGGCTGCTTTGTTGGTGAAAGTGATCGCACAGATATTGTGTGGCGCAACGCCTGAGTCTATAAGTGCTGCTATTCGATATATGATTACACGGGTCTTTCCACTGCCGGGGCCGGCGAGAACAAGTAAAGGTCCTTCAATATGGAAAACAGCTTTTCTCTGTGATGGGGTCAGTTGTAGTGCGAGCGCATCGTGCATAGCTTGAGCAGCTTATGTGTATCATCCGGATTCCTGCATTGCTTGTTTTGCTTTCTGCTCCTCTTGTTGCAATTCCTCGTACAGTTCCGGTCTCTCGATCTGTATACGGTTAAGTAGATTATGCCGTAGGCTGAGCGGATACCACGGGTCATTAATGAAATCAAACAGTCCCGCATATCTTAGCTGCGAAAACTTGGGCAGGTCGATCCTGTTTTCAGGGTCGTATTTTTTCTGGTAGTAGTCATAGACTTGCTCTGCCAATTTTTCTCTGCCAAACGCCTCGTTGTCATCGCGTAGTGCGTACCTGAAGTAAGCCTCCCTCAGCAGTGCAACTATCTGCTCTTTCGCATCGAATATTCCTATACTCTCAAGCTCTTCGCGGAAACGGTTCGTCGCAAATTGATCCAGCGAGACCTTAAAATCGTCTATAGGATAGAGCTTTCTCAATTGATTGTAAATCTCTCGGGCCTGCGGCTTGTGACCTGCCTGATAGAACAGAAACGTGGCGTTTTTGAGCATGTTCCGGTGGCCATGCTGAAGAGATTCGTAGGAG
>DAOWID010000164.1 GCA_030641115.1 Planctomycetota bacterium
AGCCACCACTAGCAGCTTGGTTTATAATAGCGAGGTAACCGCCAGTCTCTGTGTTGTGAATAACAACAGGATCAGCCTGTGCTTCTGCGGCTGCGTCATCTGTGCCACCCGTAGATGCGAATATCGCAGCAACTTCCCAGGGGGCTTGAACATTACTGAGGACAACTGGTCTATCAGTTTCGGCGGGGTCATTGAGACTGGGTAGATATAACTGACCTTCCGCTGTCACCGCCAACATAGTACCATCAGCGGATGCGATGATACCAGTAGGAAGGTCAAGGATGTTCGCGGCACCACTTGGGCCGTTATCAGCAGCGGCGTCTGGACCTCCCCGCGGGCCACCTTCATGCGTGCAATAGGCAAACCAGTCACCAACATTTATAATCATGTTTCCGCCATCGAGCCACAATTCAGCACGCGAGCCATCCGGTGAAGTGTTTGCAAGTGGATAGAGGACACTGGGAGTGCATCCGTTAAGCCAGATAATGTCCATTTCACCATCATTCGTGTTATTATCTATCCAAGCAGCAAATTCAGTAAAATCAGGAAGCCCGCTGTCATCGAACTGCTGGATATCCACGAACAGATGTCCAGCTTGGGCAATTATCGTGGCAACATCGGCGTTCTGATTAGCAACTTCGTACCAGCCGGGGTTAGGTGCCCCGTGGTAGAACGCTATGTCATAAGCCATAGCCGTCGTGCAAAATGCAAAAAAGAAGGTTAGATAAACAAGTTTTTTCCACATAATAGACCTCCCTTAAAAAGAGTTAGAATAACTGTGCCTTGGCCACACGCCAAAACACTTATTTCTTTCGACAATCAGCAATAATAGTAATGAATTTTTGGCTCCGGCCTTTTACTTCGTTGCCCTGCCTGTCTCGAACAACGTCCCATAAAAAACCCAACAACAACTTCTTCCTCCGCCTAAACTTATACGTCTTACAATTCTTTCTTAGGATTTGGCGCCACCTCCTTCCTGACAGAACAAAGGCCCAAAATGAGCATTCAGTTGAAATGTACAGATATTCTCTTGCGCGGTACGGAGCTAACACAGCAACTCCCTACCTCCTACCCTATATTCCTCCTGAATAAGAAACATTGAGAGCCCGGCACGATCGATAGACAACAACAACTCACAGGCCCTCATAATACATTTATACCAAATTAGCCAGTTGTTCATCAAGAAAAAAACTGAAAAATGTGGGTTTTCTCTCAAAAATGTAGATGGACACCAGGCGAAAAGTCCGCGCGAAGAATGAATTTCTGTCGCCCTGAAGATACCGTTCTGGTAGAATTGGCAAGCAATAAAGAATGTGGCTTTGGGAGCCAAAAAGCGTCCTGTCGCAGGTTTCTCGCTGCAATCACAATAGTCTTGTATGCGTAAGCGCTTTAGAGCGGGCCTGATAGCGAATTTTGAAGGGCTGGGCTATGAAAGTTATCACACGTCGCGATTTCGTCAGGGGTTCTATGGCTGCCGGTTTATCGCTGGCACTGCCATTTTCCCGTGTGCGAGGGGCCAATGATGACATCCGGGTAGCCGTAGTAGGCATCCGCAGCCAAGGCGGCAATCACATCAACTGGTTTCGCAAGATACCAGGCGTCCGGGTAGTGGCGATCTGCGACGCGGACAGACAATTCCTGGAGCGCGAAGAGAAGAAATTCAAAGAGCGCAATGAAAAGGTCGACACATACGTCGATTATCGCAAATTGCTGGAGGATGAGAACATCGACGCAATCATTACTGCGACGCCCAATCACTGGCACGCCTTGGTGACAGTCTGGGCCTGTCAGGCTGGTAAGGATGTCTACGTCGAAAAGCCGGTCTCATATAGTATTTGGGAAGGTCGGCAAATGGCAAAAGCCGCTCGCCAACACAACCGGATCGTACAAGCCGGCATGCAACGCCGTTCTGATGAGGGGCTGCAAGAGGCTATTGAGTACATCCAGGAAGGAAGTCTCGGCAAGATCGTGATTGTGTGGGGCATTGTCTATGTTCGGCGCGGCAGTATCGGAAAGGTGGATGGGCCACAGCCGATCCCGAAAACGGTGGATCATAATTTATGGACGGGTCCGGCTCCGCTCGCGCCCCTTATGCGCAAGAACTTGCATTATGATTGGCACTGGGTCTGGCCCACAGGCAACGGTGACTATGGCAACAATGGAATCCACTTCACGGATATCTGTCGGTGGGTGTTGGGCAAAGATGTGCTGCCGCAGCGCGTAATGAGCATCGGCGGACGCTTTGGGTATATCGACGACGGAGAAACGCCCAACACGCAGATCGTGTTTCTTGATTATGAGCCGGCCCCGATCATCTTTGAGGTACGTGGTCTGCCGCGAGCAAAGGGCGATCCAGCGATGGATGCATTCCGCGACATTCGGGCCGGCGTGGTGGTGCAATGCGAACATGGCTACTTGGCCGGCGGCTGGGTATACGACAATGACGGCAAAAAGATCAAGCAGTTCAAGCGGACCGCCGGCAGTGGACATCATGCCAACTTCATAAAGGCGGTTCGCAGCCGGAAAGTCAGTGACCTAAATGCCGACATCCTCGAAGGCCATCTTTCCAGTGCCCTATGTCACATGGGCAACATCTCTTACAGGCTGGGCAAAGAGACCACGCGCGACGAGGTCATGGAGGTCATCAAGGGCAACAAGGATATGGTCGACTCGTTCGAGCGTTTCCAGGAGCATCTGCTGGTTAATGGAGTAGACCTTCAGCAGACGCCGAGGATTCTCGGCCCCCGGCTGACGATTGATACCGACAAAGAAATATTTGTCGGTGAATTCAGCGAACAAGCGAACAAACTCGTAAGCCGTGAATATCGCGAGCCATTTGTTGTGCCGGAACAAGTGTAATTACAGGTTCCTATTAGCACTCTGTAACACATGATTTGATAAGCTGTCATGCTGAACGAAGTGAAGCATCTGGGCTGCGCAGGTGAGATTCTTCGCGGAGCCTGTCCTCGAGCGAAGCGAAGGGCTCAGAATGACATCGTCATTTGAGCTGTCACAAAAAGACTATTCACTGAAGGGCGACAGGATGTGCGGTAACAGACAAATACTGCAAATCAGGATTCTTTGCAGGGAGGCATTTTATGTCCCAGCCATTTGATTCCTCGAACATCGACCGGCGTCCCCCATGGTGGCGTTCGATTGGCCCAGCTCTGATTATCGCCTGCGTCGTGTTCGGGCCGGGCAGTCTGCTGATCAGCTCTAATGTCGGTGCCAAGCATGGCTACGAGCTGCTCTGGCTGCTTATTATGACCGGCGTTCTAATGGGTACGTACATGACTACGGCGGCACGCATCGGCGTCGTGGGCGGCGCCACACCCTGCACGCTCGTTGCTGCTCGTCTTGGTCGGCCCGGTGCTGCGGTTATTGGGATCACCCTGTGCCTTACTTGCACGGCCTTTCAGTTTTCCAACAACCTTGCTGTTGCCGCCGCTGCTGACGCCCTTGGCGTCGCTCGTCTCTTTGCAGACCCAGAAGCGATGACCGAACATACGCGCAATCTTATCAATACCGGCGTGTTGCTTGTCTTCAATTGTGCAATCATTGCCTTGACTTTTTCACTGAAGCAGGTGTTTCGGACGCTGGAGCGGATTATGAAAGTCATGGTGGCTGTGATACTAATCTGCTTTCTGGTGAACCTCTTTATCGTGCAGCCAAACCTGGTGGGAGTTTTGAAGGGACTGATTCCAGGCCTTCCAAAAGGTCTGTCGCTCGGTCTGCCAAGTCGCAGCGAGGCCAGCATCAGCGACCCCATGCTACTTATCGCTGCGCTGCTCGGCACGACGTTTTCGGTGGCCGGAGCTTTCTACCAGGGCAACCTCGTCCGAGAGAAAGGATGGACGATAAGGGAGTATAGACGCGGCATAGGTGACTCTGTCGCAGGCGTGGCCATCCTGACCGGCGTCAGCGCAATCATTATGATGACCACTGCGACGGTCCTGCGTGGTCAGCAAGCAAATGATATCAGCGTACTTGCCATGCAATTGAAGCCATTGCTGGGGGCAACTGCGCACACTCTTTTCTGCGTCGGCCTTTTTGCTGTGGCTATGAATCCCTTTGTTATCAACGCGATGATCGGTGGCAGTATCTTAGCTGATGGGATCGGCAAACCAGCCAGGCTGAGCGATCCCTGGTCGCGTCGTTTCACCGTAGTGGTTCTGCTGATTGGGATGGCTATAGCCATGATTGTCCTGCACACTCCCGTCAAGAAGGTGGACGCTATCATTTTCGGGCAAGCTCTAACGGTCATCGGAAATCCTCTAATGGCCGCAACAATACTCTGGCTGGCGAACCGAAAGGACGTTATGGGTGACCGGCGCAATACGCTGGTTTTGAACATCCTCGGCGGTCTGGGCCTGCTGCTTGTGACAGTCACGGCCATACGGGTCTTGATTCTCATAGTGCTCAAATTGAGTTAATGCTATCGGCGTGCGCGATTTTGGAGGCGATTTCGCCATGATAGATATGTCTGCAACGGACGAACGCAGCTTGGAAGATATTCTCAGTGAGCCGACCGAGGCAACAAGAAAGGCCCTTGCCCAAACGAGCGGTGACATTGTCGTATTGGGAGCAGGCGGCAAGATGGGGCCAACACTGGCAATGATGCTCAAAAAGGCGTCCAGCGGCAAAAATGTTTATGCCGTCTCGCGATTCAGCGACAAGGCGGCCCTGGACAGAATCGAACAGGCAGGAATTGAAACCATCGAATTAGACTTGCTGGATGAATCTTGCTATTCCCAGTTGCCAGATGCAGCAAATGTGTTTTATCTGGCCGGGATGAAGTTTGGCGCCACCGGCAAACAACCTTTGACATGGGCGCTCAACAGTTTTTTACCTGCTCTCGTGGCACGATATTATAAGGATGCGCGAATCGTGGCGTTCTCGACCGGCAACGTATATCCTCTTGTCGATATGAACAGCGGTGGAGCAACCGAAGAAACCGCCCCTGACCCTGTTGGCGAATATGCACAATCATGCCTCGGCAGAGAGCGGATGTTCCAATATTTCTCCGAGACTTACGATACGCCAATGACGTTGGTCAGACTCAACTACGCCAACGAGCCTCGATATGGCATCATCGTTGACATCACCCAGAAGATATTGAACACCGATTTTCGCGAGGGGTTCAACCGTCATAATTAGACCAAGATTGTTGGCACATCCAACCCGCCTTTCGATACTTTCCGGGCCATTTTTCAGCAATTCCAGCCGGATCTCTTTGGTAATCGTGCTACATAGTTCGG
>DAOWID010000376.1 GCA_030641115.1 Planctomycetota bacterium
GGCGACATGGGCTGTTTCCAGCGGTGGACTTCGACCAGATGCGCCAGCTCAATGCTGATATGTACGTCTGCCTGATCGATGGCGTGATTGCTTTGCACAGCCGACTTTCAAATGAACATGCTGTCGAACATGGGCTGAAAGATTTGATTGTCTGGCGAGAGGAAGAAATTATCGGCACGGAAATGTTGTGCAAGGGCATCAGTGATAGAATTCCTTTCTACTGCCTCGCGCGTGGGGCCAAAGAAGAGACTACCGAAGCATTCTACAGACTTGCCTTTGAGCCAACCGCCAAAAAAGCGTACACGAGTTACCCCATGACCCACGTTGGCCAAATGGGAAATGTCAAAAAGGAAATTGATGAATTCCGGCAACTAATGAAACGATTCTTTGTCTGTTTTGACCCGGGTGATTTGGAAGAATCATATTTACCTGAAAAAGCCCGGCAAGCGGCTCAGACGGGATTGGATTTCGTCGAGGTGATCGCGCCTGGGGGCACGGTACGTTTGGACTTGCGTGAGGTTCAGCAAATCGAACGCGACATTAACAGCCAGACGTACGCTCGCGATTTTTTGCTGATTGATCAGTCCGATATGATAGTCAGCTTTATTCCGACATTGCCGGACGGGCGAGCAGCAATATCCAGCGGAGTCGAGAGAGAACTGCAGCATGCTCACGAAGAGGCCAAAGAAGTATATGTGGTCTGGGCAGCAAAGCAGACTCCGTCGGTGTTCATAACACAGACAGCAACAAGAGTTTTCAGCGACTTGCCCGGGACAATGGAATTTTTCGAAAAGAAAGGGTATTTGAAAAAATGTGCACCTTAAAAGAAGAGTTCTTTCCTGATATGATTACGAATCTGCCCGAGGCAGATATCCCCATCGAAGGGTTACATTCGTACCTTCTTCAAGGGGAGAATCAGCAGTTTGTCTTTATGGGCCTTGAAAATGAAGACAGATACAAAGCAAAGTCGGATCGCCGAGGCGACGCAAAGAAGTGACAATTTGCGCTTTGACCAAGGCCTTGCATAAATGAAGTTTTTTGGTTATTTTAAGTTCCCTGAAATCCAGGAGAGACCTGAGATGATAACAGAGCATGAGAAAGATATAATTTTGCGGTGTGCTAAGAAATATAACGCGTCATCCGTTCTACTGTTTGGCTCGTCAATCGAAGAGGAAGAGGATGCTAACGATATAGACCTTGCAATAAAAGGGGTCGAACAGAAGTTATTCTTCAAATTCTATGCTGAGTTGGTGAGGCACTTATCAAAGCCTGTCGACCTCGTTGATTTGTCCCGAAAATCGCTGTTCAACGATATTATTGAAGAGACCGGGGTGAGAATCTATGGTTGATTTAGCCAGACGAATAGCAGCAGAGAAGGAAAACGTGGAAAGGGCACTAAGTGATCTTAAAGACGCGATGGAAAGAAGAGAAAAGTCAACTATCGAATTGGCCGCTATTGCCACATTCCTACATAACATTTATAACGGGATAGAGAATGTTTTGAAGCAAATTCTAAAAGCAAAGGGCACTAAGCTGCCTAAATCAGAAACATCGCATAAAAACCTGCTGGAGATCTCGTTATCCACTGGAATTATACCGGAGCAGCTATTTGACCAGCTTTATGAATACTTGACCTTTAGGCATTTTTTTATCCACGCCTATGGATTTATGCTTGAAGAGGCTCACTTAGAGAATCTGGCAAATGATATTCCGGGCATTTGGTCGGAGTTTGTATCATCGATAGAAAGGTTTCGTCAGACTTTGAATAGCACAGAATAAGAGCTGAAGCTCGCATTTTCCAGGTTGGTGAGCCATCGTAAAAACGGAAATTTCTCAAGAAACAAGTATACGCAAAAAGTGAACATTTGTTTTGAAGAATTAGCAGGCTGCATAGACCACACGCTGCTGGCGGCTGCGGCAACAAGAGAGCAAATCAAACAATTGTGCCAGCAGGCGAAGACCTACGGGTTTCATACGGTATGCGTGAACGGTCGATGGGTCTCTTTAGCAGCGGAGGAACTGCACGGGGCGAAAGTGAAAGTTGGTGGTGTGGTTAGTCTACCACTTGGTGCCGATTCGACCAAGATCAAGGTGGCTCAGGCCAAGGATGCTGTTTTCGCTGGTGCCGATGAGCTTGATATGGTGGCTGATTTGGCGGCAATAATCGAGGGTGACTCCAAATATTTGCGCAGCCAACTGCGGGCGGTCCTCAAGATCTGTCGGTCTATGAGGCCGGCTGTTGTGCTGAAGGTGATAATTGAATCGGCTGCTCTGAGCAGGGAGCAAAAGGTGTTTGCCTGCCAAATTGCACAGGAGTGTGGCGTCGATTTCATAAAGACGAGCACAGGATTGCATCCGGCTGGTGGAGCGACGGTTGAAGATATAAAGCTGATGAAAGAAACAGCTCCAGGCTGTAAGATAAAGGCAGCCGGCAGAATAAGAACCGCAAAGCAGGCTATTGAAATGCTCGAAGCAGGGGCGCAAAGAATAGGTACTTCGTCAGGAGTGCAAATTATAAACGAGTTCAGGGCTGGACAAACGCAATGACTACAGGGACGGCAGTCAAAACAGACAGATATATCCCCTGCAAATTGCACTACAAGAAGGTCGGTGCGCGCGTAGATTTGCCAGCCCTGAGCGAGCTATGTGCTGGCCGAGAATCACCGTCAATTCTTGGAGGCAACATAGCCAAGGCTGATGCAGACGGATTCAGCTACTGGGCCGCTGAGCCTAAAGAGATATTTGAGTTTCGCGCCGGCCAAAAAGACCCGTTCGGGAAATTACACAAGGCTCTGGCTAAATACAAACTTGAACAAGAACAGGGAATATCGGATATCGAATATCGAACAAAGAACACGGAAGCGGCCAGACGCAACAATGACAAGGATGGGAACGATTCGCCTCAAGGAATTTTTCGCGGCGGCTGGATCGGATATTTCAGCTACGAACTTGGCCGATACATTGAACAGCTACCAGAGACGACCATAGATGACCTTGAAATGCCGTTGATTCGATTGTACTTCTACGATCGCGTAATTGCATACGACCATGCCGGGCGAACGTGCTGGCTGCTTGCATTGGAGTTGCCCGGCGACGCTGAGGACCCCGGCACAAAACTGGCAAGTCTTGAACGGTTTGTGGCTGAATCCCAAAGAATTTGTGTCGAAAGACCTGTCCCCGCCGACCTCGACAATATAGATTTTTCGCAAATTCGATGTAACATGGATAAAGATTACTACCTGCGAACATTCAAGACAATCAAACGGTATATCTACGATGGCGATGTGTATCAGATTAACTTCTCGCAGCGATTTGAATCTCATTGTAGGGCTAGGCCGATAGAGCTTTATCACTGGCAAAACCATTACAATCCAAGCGGCTACGCAGCGTATATCGACGGCGGAGGTTTTCATATCGTAAGTGCCTCACCGGAGATGTTTGTGACAATTGCAGACGGCCTTATCCGAACCAAGCCTATCAAAGGCACCAGGCCAAGACTAAGTGAAACAGGCCCGACCGCTCTTGAAGCCAAGCAAATCAATGCAAAGAATTTCGATGAACTGCTCCATAGCGAAAAAGAGCGGGCGGAATTGAATATGATAGTCGACCTGGAGCGCAACGACGTCGCCCGTATCTGCGAACCC
>DAOWID010000149.1 GCA_030641115.1 Planctomycetota bacterium
CCCAAATGCTTACAGGGTCGCTTGTATTGTCAATGACAACAAACTGGCCCTCCGCAGATTCAAGCGAACCAACGTGAACAAGGCGTCTATCTTTTTCCGTGACCAGACGATTTTCGGATGAAGGTACGGGCGCACTGCCCAATTTCGCATCGAGCGGCAGGTCTTCCACCTTACGCTTAAAATCGTAGTTGTCGGCCCCAAGATAACTTGTCTTTTCGTCTTTCATTCTATCTCTCAGGATGTGAGGTTAAGAGGCACGCGATCTCCATTATGTCCACAGTCACGCCTGGTGTGCTCTGAACCAACTCGATTTGAATGAACTTGCCTCTTATCTTGAAATCATAAGAAGCTACCGGCTCTGTCGTAATATCGAATTCCTTTGTTTTCGTAACGGTTGTGCTGAAATCCTTATAGACGTTGACAGTCAAAGTGCCCGAATTCTGCTTGCCGACAATGGCAACCCTCCATGCGGCAGCCTGGGGATGAAGGGTTTTGCCAATTTCTGGTGCTCGCAGCGGTAGGCTTTTCCAGCGAAACATCATCTCGGCATCATCATCAATCGGATACTGCGTTTGACCCAAATCAGCATCGTCCGTCCCAACACCGAGTTCAAAAACGCGGCCAGCCCCATCGCCAACATACATGTGAGGCTTCTCCCCAGGGTCGTTCAGGATGGCAGAGCACCCTATCATCGGGACAACACCACCGGAATAGTCCTCAATCTCGTGATGGCGGCCCCAGAAACCAGTGCCTGTCACGTCAAGAACGGAATCGCCATAGACAATCACGGTATCAAGGCGAGAATGCTGGCTCAAAAACAGAAAGTATCGCTGCCATGTCGGATGATAGACGGCATGAGCATCAAGGTCGTAGGTATGGTCAACATTATCGAACCAGTCTCGCACCTCGACTGTGAGTTCCTTGCTCTCCTCGCCATTGAGCGCCCAGATGCCAGGCTTTAGTGGAGAATAGTAGAGGAGATTGCCACGCGAATCGGGGCATATCGTCCGGTGAAGGCCCCCACAGACAGCGTGGGTCGCCATAACATCAAAGCCGTCCATGCGCTCGAGCACACGATGAATGGACTTGTACTTATGAGCGTAGATGAAGCCGCCCTGAATGCTTATCCCGATAGTCCTGTCGCCATCGTTCACGGCAACCATGACAGGATTCTCGCGGTCAACGGATTCCGGTTGGGGCGCGCCGTACTCCATGCTCAATCGGGTCGGATAAACGGCATTCTCATCGAAAGTTATGAGATAGTTGTACTCACCGCCTTCCTGGTCAAAAACTCTCGTAAGGTATAAGTCTTGAGAGGTCGTGACATAATCAATCTCGTAACGAATGTTATTGATGACGATGTAAGCGCCACGAAGTCCCTGTGACCAATAGGTTCCAACGCCGATAACATGTGCGATTCCTTTTGTTGTCCGCACGCTACCCCAGCGCTGCTCGTATGCGCTGGTCATCCAGAGCCGCCGTTTGTGTGCGACAGCGTACATTAGGGCAGGTAACGGCCCCCGGGGCTGCGTGTCGAGTGTTGTGGACTCGCCAAGTTCTATGTCAGTGTCCGTAAGCGTTACGGTAGTTTCGTGAACATCAATCTCTGTTTCGTGGTAAAGAACGCTCGTCGAGCCTATTGTGTCGAGGTCTTGTGTCCGGTAAATGCGGATTTTGTCAAACCGGCTTGGCGTTGGGATAAGGCCGGAGTTTTCCTCAAAAGGCGGAATGAGACCGGATACATCTATGCCATAGTTCGCGCCTACCGTAATGAGTTCCGAATATGGCGACGGGTCCGATTCGACACCAAGCGTGGAATCATAGTACGTATAGACAACCGTGTATTTGCCACTTGGCCCCGATGCCACAAGAGCGCCTACCGCGACCTTTGGCGCAATTCTTGGCGCATTTGCTCCGCACCAATAGACGCGGATGCCATCTGTCCTGACTGGCGACTGCACGCCGGTGAAAACATAGAGCCATCCGTTGAAAAGAACAAAGATTGGCCAGGTGAACATCGAGAGGCCATTGAGGATAACCTTGCCCTCAAGAAGCTTTCTCGTATCCGTCAAATCCCATAGGTCGCGGAATCGAGGGAAATCGTAGCCAAGCGCTGCCCTCATTTTACCATCGGAGGTCGTTACGATAGTAACAACGCCATATCGGGACGTTGAAGCCAGAGCAGGAGTGGGGAAGACATGATAAGGATAATCGTTTTTTGGCGCGATTATCTTGTAATCTTGCTCAGTTTGATCCACTTGAACATTACTGTACCCTATCTTCGCAGGACTAAATGTGGCGCCCTCATAGGCGACTTCTGCCCCCTTGCCAACATATTCCGGCACACCAGCACCATAATAACCCTCGATAACATCTATATTGTATTGTCCAAGAACATCCGTTGTGGCGGAACCTGCGTTGCTGAAAACAATCTTAACATTCTCGACAGGATCCCCAGAATCATAATCAGTCACCGTGCCTGATATGTTGTAGGTGACCGGCGGCATGCCTGGCGGTGTCCACACATAGTCCTGATTGTTTGCTCCACCAACTTCCCAAAGAAGACTGTCGGTCTGCTCGGAATAATCACGACTGGCCGGCGCCCAGGTGCCCAACCCAGAACCGAGAAAGTACGGTGTCGCTATGCCCGTGTATCCACTTGGAAGCTCAATGCTGTATTGGCCAATCGCATTGGTTTCAGCCGTACGTAAAAATGGAGCTTCACCGAGCGGGAAGTTGATGCATACCTGCGGAATGCCAGCACCAGTATCATCACGAGTAACGAGTCCCTGAATCGTTATCGTTTGCTCTTCCTCTGGCCACCACCAGGGTTCCCCTGGAAATTCGCTGAGCGAGCCATATTTGAGGGCTTTTTTACCCGTGCCGTCTTCCCCCCATTCTTCGCCAATACGGTCTGGCCTATATTCGCGGTAGGCCGTATCATTCGGATGACGAAACCACTCAAAAAGAACACCTTCGCTTGTCGCATACAGCCCATAAAAGCCATCTTGTATGCCTATTGTGGGACAAAGGCTCTGGTCTTTATTCCCTGGTGTCCAAGTGGAACCGGGGCCGTTCGTCCACATATCGCTTGTAACATCAATCCACCAAAGTTCGGGCTTATTCCCCGCAGTTTTGCCCGTATAGACAAATAGCTTATTATTGCCACCGAGAACAAAAGTAATGTCGGAGCCACCCTTACAGATGACTGTTTCATTCACGGAATCAGTAAAAACGTGCGCCGTTTCCCATCCACTTGTATCAGGACTCCATGTCAACAATGCAGGACGATAAACTCCTGGGTCGCCGGCATGGTCAGGTTCGGCGGAAGCGAGAATCCAGAACTTTCTGCCGATATGAAGGATAGACTTGAAGGAATCGGTCTTGACATAATGTTCTGCCGGAGGCGCACCTATCTGGATAAAGCTCCGTGGAGTGCTTGGCTGAAGGCTCCAATAGAGTTTGTTTGCGGTGATAGCACCAACCTGTCCTGTGTGTTCCCCTGAATCTTGTTCCGACCCGCCATGTGTTGCGTCCTTAATCTCTACCGTGCCAGGCTCCCACAGTTGTACCCAATGAGTTTCCGGTGTTTCATCCCCAACAATGGCACTGCAAAGACTATAATTGCCCTCAAGGTCTTTCCTTACGCGGAATGCGGTCAGCGTTCCTTTCTCATAAACCGCAAAACTGGGCGCACGCGCATCAAAAACCATGTCTGTGTCGGGAAACGTCATTTTGATATTTTTGACATTTTTTGTAACAACTATCGGACTAACCGTTGTCGTTACACAATCAACATATAGACTTCCGCCTGTCACATGAATGTTCACCCATCCATCGCCAGACTCAGTTGGTGTGATAGTGAATGTGAGGGGCTGCCATTCATTGAGATGTCCAGTCAGGTCAGCAACAGACTCATGAGTATCTTCGTCAAAATCCGTCAATGAGAAAGCTCCATAGTCAGGGCTAAGTGGCCCCCCCGGTATTAAGACCCAAGCAGTAAAATGGTATTCGGTTCCGGCCTCCAGACTTACTCTTTGTCTTATCCTCAAAGAGGATGGAAGACAATGAAGTAGGCCGGACCAGTCTCCGTCATATCGTTGCGCCATTGTATATGCGAAGATATAAACATGGCCAGGTTCATCGCATACGGCCTCCCAACCTCCCCTTTCCTCAAAATTCCAGTTCTTGATAAGATGCTCAGGGGGGCCTGTGCCATCTGACGGATAAGTTGTGACCCGTGCCGCCCAGTCCAACACAGCTTTTGCCGTGAACCGGGCAATGCCAGTCACACCGACTTCGGGCGCAAAAGAAATATCATCGAGGTAAGCAATGGCATTCGTGCCTGCCCCGCCATTGTTCACAATCATCTCGATATAGCCAGTTGTGTCGCTGGCAAGGGGTACGAATCGCTTCTCTATCCTCGTCCATCCACCGCCGCCCCATGCAACACCGCCCCATGCGAAAAGCCCCCATGCCCCAGTGCCAAAACCGCCTGCAACATGGCCGGGCCCAAAGGCGTCCTCGGCATCCATCATCACGGAAACATTATCGGCAAATCCCCTTGTTTGGAGAGTTACGATAGTCGAGGCAGGACAATCAGCATCGAAATAAACCCATGCCCTTAACCAATACGCTTCGTCCTGGGCGCTCCGATCACTGATGTCAACCCAGTGCTGGATTTTCAGGTAGCCCGGGGTTCCGCCTGTATGGATGATCTGAAGGCTGTGATTGCGGGCAGTGTCGCCGGAATAGTGAGAATAGGTCGTCCCGACGTTCTGTGAGCCTGACGCCCCCCCAATGGCGTTTATAGCCCATACACGGCTGAAAGTTGACCTATCGCCTACGGTATGCCCTGTCGTGGCTCCAAAGGTGATTGTGAGGCGATTACTGATGTCTTGTGCCGCCCCTGTCATGGCCGTTGGCGCGCTCCAAGTTTCTTCGTTATCGTCCGTCCACCTGAAAACATTGGTATCGGGCGCAACGTAAGAACCCCATCCCATCTCGCCCCATTCGCCGCCACCCCAATCATCATCAACAATCCCAATGATTTCTACAATATAAGAGGTGTGGCCCACACCATCATAGGTGGAACCAACGGTCATATCATTGAGGCCAACGCCGTCGAACGTGACACCGCTGTACTCAAACGTGCCGTTATAGAGGACTTCGGGGCCCCGATAGGCCATAGAATATTTGTTCGCTATCTCTGCCCCAGCACGCTTCCTGATTCCGAGCATCTTGTAGGGAATTGCGCCATGAGAAAGTTCTGCATGCCCACCTTCGGCGAGACCAGGTAGGATCGGATTTATCGCACTCTTTTGTCCACGAAGGGCTGTAAGTCTCATAAGTCAAGCATTTAATCAGATGTCGGCGTCCACAACATTGTAGGGAGTTGCCACGTCATTCGTGGCCGTCGCATCAATAATGGCATTCAGGGCACACAAATAAACCGCTAAATTCATGGCTGCCGCCACATGGATTGATTCCTCGCCGCCACCCGCCGTTTCACCCTTGATGGTACAATACCGGATGACTGTGCCAGTGACGGCATGAGCGAATTCAATGCCATAATCGGTATCAGCACCCCCACTTTCAATGTAACAATGCTCAAACAAAGCATCATCCGAATCGGCGCCTGCTATGGCAACACATACATCATCGGCAGAAACAGCATGAACGCGACGGAATATTACCGCACCGGCATCGCCAGGGGCGGCCAAAAACAGGTAGATTGCATAACCATCATCGGCAATGATGTTGCAATCCTCCACGACAGTGCCGGGCCCATAGGGAATGTATATCCCCTTGGCGCCACTACCAGCGGATGCGTCCTCTACATTAACGCTGCGGAGAACCGTGCCGGTCAACTGAACAACAAATGAATCGCTCTCTGTGCCAGTGGCTTGAATCGTAAGATTTTCAATGGTCATCCCCGGATAAGATTCGAGAATCGAAGCAGCCGTACCCGTAATTATTACGCTTTCACGAACGCCAAATCCCTTGAGATGAACAATCTTCGCAAATGAGAGCGTGGCCGCACTCTGGTCATGCGTGCCAGGGAAGAGCATTATGGTGTCGCCCGCTGCGGCCTCCGTAATCGCTTTAGCAATCGTCGCATAGGGCAGATTGAACGTGCCGTCGCCGTCGGTATCGTCCCCGTCAACTGCAACCCAGAGGATGTCGGCACGAGCAACGAACAGCGCGTCTATCCTGTCCTGATTAAGATTCACTTCTGTATCCCAATCAACATCACCCCGCGCAGGTTTATAGAGGCCCAAATTTGGAGTTGTGGTCGCCATATCTTTCTCCTTTCAGTCCGAAATGACCGATGCGGGTAGGTCGCCCTCGGCCCGAACCTTTTTGTTACTCTGAAGGTTTCGTGTCGCCTGATCTACTATCTCCAACCGGATACTCCGCAATTCATCTTTATCGTTTCGCAGACGCGCCAAAGCTATGTCTATGAGGTAGCGGCGGAGAGCGGTCGGAACCGAAGGCGGAAGCTCTGCGAAGCTGTTTGTCGTGGGCGTGAAGCTCAAGGCGCTCGATAGCGTGATCTCCCCAGTGGAATAGGTGTAATCCGACACCCTTTTGTGTTCATAGGGCTTACCATCCGCCTGTTGGACAGCAAACCAACTCCCGATGTAATAATCGTCAACATCAGCAATCTCGCCAAAAAGCGGTGTCGTCTCAATGACGAAAACGGTTGTGCTCACACCTGAAACGACCTTTGCCCGAAACATCGGACGTGGAGCATTCAAGTAGTAAAGACGCACTGTCTCGGAATACTCGCTGGAGAAATGAAGTTCATTGCCAATGAGCACGGCATAGCTGAAAGCGCCCCATATCTCACGGTTGTCCTCAATGTCAATTATCGCACCATCTTTGCCCGATGAACGAGTGCAGACTTTTGTGAGGGCATGGAAATCTTCCGGCAACTGAATGACCTTGTTGGAACCAACCGTGAAGTCCTGATAGACCTCCCCGTGTGTTCTGTCAACAGTACGAATAATCGAGAATATGTGCTCCTGAGCGAAATTGAGGGCGTCGGCCTTGTGGTAAGAATAAGTTTGTTCGCCAAGCCGGAAGTTCATGCCGTCCATCAAGCGTTGAAGGTATATCATTTGGGCGGTTCCTTCTCTATCTCTATGGAATGGCCATATTTTCTGTTTTCATCAATCAGGGCTGTCCGCCACATGTCCCAAAAAGGCTGGGCGTCCGCCTGCCGGTTCATCGCAAGAAGAACGGCTGCCGTGTACTGACAGGCGAGCTTGTGGTACTGAGCGGGCAGCACGGAAATATGAGCATCGTCCGACAGCGTGTTTGTGAGCGCGATATAGACGAGCTTCAACCCATCGGTAATCGTGGCGCTGGCGGGCGGGTCAATCGTGATGGCGTGCTCCGTCGCATCATCGAGCTTTGCAGCGACAGTGAACCGAGGAGCGTATTTCGTGCCCTTGTAAAAAGGATTCGCGTTGCCGAGAAGATGCTTGTGAACGAACCCAGCAGGGCGGAGAGAGCCACTGTCGCTATCCTTCACCCAAAGCTCAACATATCTATCATAATCAGTAAGGCTAAAAGGAGAACTTTCAATACTGTATTCATCCTCGGAAATGGCTAAATCAACAGTCTTTTCCTTCAGGAGAATTAACACCTCTTCGGGAGGCAACCGTTTACCGGTCTCCTTACAGCCCTGATCGAGAAGCTCATTTGCTAAATCCTCGCTTTCCCATATGTCGGAAGTAATGTCAGCATCGGCAAGAAGGTCGCGGACAAGCTCCGGCCGGATACCGAGAAATATCTTGAGCGTGCCTTCCGCGCCGGGCAGGCCGTCAGGTTTGTGCCCGACAACATCGCCGCGCTCTGGGACAAACCGCGGCAGGAAGCGCTCGACTGGCTTGTCAAGCATGACCGTTTCTGGATCGGCAAGGTATTCCCGGAACATTTGTCAAAGAGTTTCAGGGATACAATCGCCGACGGGCTGAACCGAGGTCTCGGCCGAAAGGACATCGGCCGAAGGCTGCGCGAGTCAGTGCTCGGCAAGCCCG
>DAOWID010000221.1 GCA_030641115.1 Planctomycetota bacterium
AATGAGACAATGTCATTCCTTCGCTGCGCTCAAGGACAGGTCTGAGCCCGCCGTTGGCGGACGAAGAATCTGGCTAGAGTATGAAGTTTCTCATCCGTAACCCAGATCCTTTCCGCCTTCGGCGGACTCAGGATGACAATACAAACATATATTCATTTTGTTACGGGCCCTTGGAAAGTCTCTGCAATCAGCTCTTTTCAGGACGGAGTCGCGAGACAGCCAAAACCGCGACAATACTGAATACTATCGCCAAAATCATCCATGTGGCCAAACCAGACTTATTGACGTTGAATCCTATAATCTGAAAGGCTATTTCTTCTGCCGGCGCAAGGTTACTGCGTTTGTAATACTCCATTTCTGCCTCATTTCTGCGCAGAATTTGATGCTCCGCCTGGTCGAGACCTTGGAGTTCTGCCTGGCCCAGTTCTGCAAAGAGCACAAAGCTGGATGTTGGCAAAGAAATCTTTTTGACAATATCCATAGTATTGGCAGTTATGTCAAGAGTGTACGAAAAAGTGACCTGGTACTCGCCCGGCGGCACGGCCATCGTATCGTAAAAACCTTCTTCTGTAACTACCAAAGTGTCCTCTTCAAAATAGCTGGAGGGGCTGAGGTTCTTGAATCCCTTAGGAAGCATTATTTCCAGGACAATAGGCCTATTTTGACTGTCTCTTTTCTCTGATCGCACCGCCATATCAGAGGAGTTTTTCAGTTGCATATACTCTATTATCTCGAGGAACTCAGAGCGGGCCCTTATGATAAAATGGTGGGTCTCAATAGACAGCTTCGACTGGTCATCAGAAACATCAAAGACCTGGACACGGGCAACGAATTCATCTGCCGCCGGTCTCAGCGCAACAGGCTGTCCGTTGAACATCATGTCCTGGTGCCTTGCACGGACCACAGCGACCACGCGATCACCGGTGGGGACACTGTCGAAAAGGGCCTTGCCATCGGCACCAACTTTGCCATCCAAGGCATGCAGCAATTGCCCGTCTTTGTATATTCGAACGATAACGAGATCGTTTTCTAAGGTCGTGCCATTTGCCGTGCCACTTGTCACTTCTATCGTCAGCGCCGCCTGTGATCTGGCTGCAGCCGTTTCATCAGCAAGACACAGCTTCGCAAGAAAGGCTGACAACATTATTGCGGCAAGAAAATATTTCAAGAAGCTCTACCTTCCCTATTTTGTTTTGTCAGATTGTTTTGAAAGTAGTGGCCAGACTACAAACAATACACACACACCAAGTAGAATCCATCTTATATTACTCATCATGTGTCCTAATCCGGTAGGAAGAAATCAAAACAAGTATAACCCCGAGCACCGAGACTATACTGCCAATCCAAATCCAGTTTATTAATGGCTTGACAAGAACTGTCAGATTTATCAATTCGCTCGTGTTGTCCACCTCGGTAAGAGCCACGTATAAGTCGTAAGCCAGAGTTCTTCTTATATCCACTTCGCTGGTGCGCTCGCCGGACCTGCTGTAGTATGCCTGGGACGGACTCAATTTAGCAACCAATTTTTGGCCCTTGTGCACTAAGATATTCGCTGTAACGGCGGTAAAGTTGGGTCCGTGGTCGGCTTTTAGTCCGTCATACGTTATATTGAATCCCGCCACGGCAATTGTGTCGTTAGGTCTAAGTGCAGCCTGCTCTTCGATCCCATATCCACCAGAGCCGGCAATGCCAATAAAGGCCAACACCACGCCTGCATGGACAATTCTTGCGCCGTACCACCGTAGGCTTCGCCGCTGCGCGGACTGTTCTTTGTTTCTGGCTCGCATCTTCACATACCTGCCGAGAAAATCACCCCCCAGATTCAGCATTGCAAAACCGCAAAGGACAAGACACGATACCGCTATCTTGTGGCTGATCAGCCAGGCTGCCAAGGCCGCTATGGCTGCAAGCACTGCCCCAATTGTCCGCCAGCTTCTCTTGATCCCGTGCCTTACCAGATGCGGACATACACTTAGCAAAAGCAGAAGTGCCAAACCTCCGGGAGCGGTAATCTTCGTGAAATAATCAGATTGAAGGCTGATTTTGCGTTCACTGAAAAGGCCACTAAAAAATGGGAATAGGGTTCCAACAAATATCACAAGTGTCAGCAGTACCATCAGCCAGTTATTAAGAATAACAAATTTGTAGCCTGTCCCCACAGCAGTATGAGTGCCGGGGCTTGCCTGTTTGTGTTTGAACCACAGCAGTATTGCAGCCATAACCCATATATGAAGCAGCAAAACCAGGAACGAAATGCCAAGCCCGGGTTCAGGAAACGCATGAACACTTGAAACCAAGCCATACCTTGTAAGAAATGTCCCGAAGATGCACAGACTGAAAGTAACAAGGCTGAGAACCGTCAGCCAGGTTGCAGTTGCGGTATTTCGTCTGTAAGTTCTGGAGCAGTGCAATAGCGCCGTTGCCACCAGCCACGGCATCAGGGAAGAGTTCTCCACGGGGTCCCAGGCCCAATAGCCTCCCCAGCCAAGCTCTTCATACGCCCACCAGGCTCCGAGGACAATGCCTATCGTCAAGAACAGCCATGCAAATAATATCCAGTTGCGGGCTTGCTGCAAGAGCGGGCAAGGCCCCTCAGCGCTGCCCCACCTCAGCGAGGCGAAAGCCCATGCAAAGGGAATGGCGAAGGCGGCATAGCCAACAAAAAGGGTCGGTGGATGAAAGACCATAGCCGGATGCTGCAAAAGCGGATTCAGCCCCGCGCCGTCAAGAGGAACTACGACAGACAAAGCAAACGGGTTTTTGTCCAATATCAGGACAAGCAAGAAGTAAACACTCACCATATTGGCCACAGCTCTGGCGCCTGCAGAAAACGCTTCTTGTTTGGCTTCGCACTTGCGAAACACCAGTACAACAAAGCCAACTTGCAGCCACAACCAGAGCAACAGGGACCCCGCGGCACCTGCCCACAATGCACTGACCTTATATGCGAGTGGCAAGGCCTTTGATGTGTGTTCTGCAACATAGCTAACGCTAAAATCGCTCCTGACCAACAGGACCCAAAGCGCGATCATCGCAACAGTGAGACAAGCTAAACAAGCAATGGTGGCATTAAGTCCGCTTTTGACCAGTTCGGTCTTGTTC
>DAOWID010000370.1 GCA_030641115.1 Planctomycetota bacterium
AGTCCACGACGAGTTGGTTTTTGACCTTCCGGGCGCCCAAGCCGAAAAGCACGCACGGTGGATAGAAAAGGAAATGACCGGCGCAATCAAACTCGATGTCCCGCTGAAAGTGGACATAACCTTCGGCCCAACCTGGCTAAGCGACAAATAAAATAAAAGGCTACAGCAGGATTTCACGCTTGAAAGTACCACAAGAAGACGTTAGTTTGGCCGTATAAGCCGTGCAGAGATCGCTTAGCCGGAAACGTGCGAAATCTGTGGAGTTTTGCCATCCATGCGCCAGAGGCATTCAACGGTTCTAGTAATTGGCGTAAGTGGGGAAGGCGGCATAAGTATCGTTACGCGAGGGAGAGGACCACCCTGATTTGTTGAACTTGGCCAAGTCAAATGGTGGCTGAGCAGTTCAGTCCCTGGGTACTGTATTTGGCCGTCACCAGACTTTTTTGAAAGGAGAATGAAAAATGCAGGAGTCAAAACTTCTCAAGATTTCTTGGATTATCTTGGCAGTTGGCATTGTTGGTGGAATAGTCATTACTGTAGCAAGCATTATAAACCCTCTTTTAACGGACTATGTGTTTGAAAGCTACACAGGTCAGGATTGGAATGAGTTCACAGAGCAATACCCAAAACATGCGGCTTTATACGAGCATTACTCTAAATTGGGAAACTCGCATTCGCTAGTAGCTTATATCTATGCCCTATTCATCGTATTCGCAAGCTATAGGAAAGGAGCAAAGTGGGCTTGGGTAGCGTTACTGCTCGCCACTATTCTCGGCAGTGGAAGTGTCGTCAGGTTTGAAGCCACTTTCTCTGGCGGCGTTGGGCTTGGCTTTGGAACTATTGGCCTGTGCGTGGGGCTTGTCGCACTGCTAATTCCGGCAAAGGAGATATGGAAGGCTAAGCCAGAAGAAACCGGGTAGAAGTACGGTTGTGCTGCTGTTCCTGGGCCGATCATCCGATGAGAAAAGAAGCGGAACCAAGCGAAGCTAGAGAAAAATACCGCTGCTAACCCTCCTGCGAAGACGGTCTTGATCAGATTCTGCGCAACGATAGGCCGAACGCTGCCTGCAGCAACCCCCAATAAGGGACGGCTTTACTGCGGGCTTTGATCTTATCATTTCTCTGACTCGGCAGGCCGATAACAGATGCCAATGGCCCTAAGACGCCCTATGTGATGACGGAGCCTGATCAAGAAGTCCTCATATTCTTTCGACCTCTTCGGTGACCATCCGACTTCGGCAAGCGCAGCGGCACGTGGATAAGCCATGTATTCAAGATGTCGTGGAGTGGAGATATATTCGCCCCAAAGCTGACCTTGGACGCCCAACACGTGCCTCGTTTTCTCGGGTGCAATCGCTGCAGGAACCGGGTCGTAGTGGTAGACCTTCCTTAGCGGCAGATAACCGCCGATTGCTAAAGGCTCTTTTTCAGCGGGCCCCTGATAATAATCGAAATACGTATGCGAAGTCGGCGCCATAACGACATCATGGCCTGCGTTGGCAGCGGTAATACCACCTTGCTCGCCACGCCAGGACATAACAATTGCTCCCGGCGCCAGGCCACCCTGAAGAATCTCGTCCCAGCCTACGAGGCGCCTGCCGTGTTTGCTCAAGAATGTGTCCATTTGTCTGGTGAACCAGCTTTGAAGCTCCTCTTCGTTTTTTAGTCCCTTTTCACGGATAACAGCCTGGATTTCTTCGCTGGCCTTCCACTGGTTTTTGACCGCTTCGTCACCGCCGATATGGATGTAGTTGCTCGGAAATAATTGTATCACTTCTGAAAGCACGTCCTGAAGAAATGCAATAGTCGTAGGCCGCGGTGCAAATATGTCCCCGCTCACGCCCCAGTGGGTCCAGGGCTTGAGGCTCCTCTGTTTTTCAGGGAATACACCGAGATGAGGGTATGAACTGATCGCCGCCCGGGCATGGCCGGGCATTTCGATTTCAGGTACGATGTTGATGTGTCGATCGGATGCGTAGCGCACAATCTCGCGAATATCGTCTTGCGTATAGAACCCTCCGTGACGTCTGCCGTCGAACAGCCAGGGTCTCTTGCTCAGGTGACCGATGAGTGTTTCATCCCGCCGTGCCCCGATGTCGGTTAGCTTAGGGTATTTCTTGATTTCGATGCGCCAGCCCTGGTCGTCGGTCAAATGAATCTGAAGGCTGTTGAGCTTATGCAGTGACATAGTGTCGATAAATCGCAGCAGGGCCGATTTGGGGATAAAGTGACGTGCCGGGTCCACCAGTAGACCACGCCACTTGAAGCGCGGATAATCAGTGATCTCCACGCCCGGCACTTTCCAGGTTACACCTTCCACCTTTGCCTTGCGGAAGATAGAGGGAGGCAGAAGCTGTCGCAGGGTTTGAATGCCGTAGAAAAGTCCTGCCGGCCGCCTGGCGCGAATCAGGATATTCTCACGGGTGACTTTGAGCGTATAGCCTTCATCGCCGATTTGGGGCAGTTGCGGGTCGAGTTCCAGTTTAATGATATTATCTTGCGCTTTCGAGCGGGCGGCGAGTTGCAATCGAAAACCCATCGAAGGTGCCAAGGCATCAATCAGTTTCAACGCCTCGGCTGTAGCCTCTTTTTTCGCGACGACTTGCGTCGATGACGTTATGGTGAAATGGCCTTGGCGCTGCCTTATCGAGACGGGCCGAGGAATTATGCTTGCTCTCTCCGGCTTGGAAGCGGCTGAAAAGGGCGTTCGAGAGAATAGGCAGACCACTATGACCACGGCCAGTGCAATCGTCAAATGTGAGTGCGCTACCATTTGCGATACGGCAGTCTGTCGAAACAAGTTAGAGTGTCGAGTAGACATAATATAGCTCCTTCGTTTACATTGTTCACACATTACTTGATTATCGAAAATACATCCAGCATTATTACTGCAATACAAAGAGCGTTTTTCGCATTTTAGGCTGCCAGCAGAACTCATCTCGGCGCCGTGCTCCGGCAGGCTCCGCCCTGACGAGAAGGCCTCCACCGCAGCGGGATAAAGCAGGGACCCGAAGAAACCGTGTGATGAAAATAGAAATGGCCGGCGCCATAAAGCTCGATGTCCCACTGAAAGTCGATATAGCCTACGGCCCAACCTGGTTCGTTTAGCCCTGGAATTTATTCCAGGGTTGTTGAACTATTTGCACCAGGCCGCTCGTTTTTTCATTGACAATCCCCTCCCAGGAGACTAAATTGGATTTCAAGATGCGAGCACAGCTTGCATTCGTGGTTCAAGATAAGAGCGTAGGTATACGATCGAAGGACAGTTCGTGGGCGTCCTATACTTCAGAACCAGCGTTGTTCAAGGTTTTAGGCGGAACAACATATAGATAGTTGGCAGTAGGGTCCGAAAATGGAAGGATGGCAAATCAAACTTGTAACCGGTCTCTTAGCTGCGGGTGTCGCGACTGGCGGTGGCGCTTTGGGTGTCCACAAGTTCTACGCTGAGAAGCTGGAGGCAAAGGCCGCAGAGAGCCAGCAACGACTCGATCAACTTCGAGCAGCGGAATCGAGAAACGACTCCCTCCAGGAAGACCTCGTGGTGCTGAACCATGAGCATAAAGCCTTGCGCGAGAAACACCAAATCCTGGAAGAGGATTACCGCAAGGCCACGACTGCCGATGGTGTAACATACGATGGTCCTTCCACGGATGAATCTTGGCATGAAGCTGAAATCGCAACTGGCGACCAAATTCGATTCAAGCTCTCTTCGGGCTCGCTGTACCTTCGGTTAGTAAGGGTCACTCACGATGGCCCGATCGTGCAGGCCACTGGCTGTCTGCCCCGTCTTGTGGACTCCACATTCGTGAGTGAGCGCGACGGGACATCGGCATATCTGCTGCGGAAAGATAAGGAGCTACACCTACAGGTATCTTGCAAAGCGTCAACTGAAAGTTATCTGACGGCAGATCTCTCAGACCTGGAGGATGTTCGTGTCTCCTGCCGATCCTTTGAGGTCAAGAACCAGCGAGCTTCACTCAGATTTCGGAAATGTTTTCCTGGGAGGTGACCATGGTTATCGACTCATCCTGTCGCACGTCTTCGATCCTATTCATACTTGCAACTGGCTGTCTCGTTGCAACCGGGTGCGTCTCCAGTTCAATGTTTGACGAGTTCAAGTACGAAACACGCCGCGATCTCAGCAGCCTGCTCGATGAGCAGGGAAAACTGGAATCAGATATGGCTTCCCTCCGCTCGGATATCCGGCGAATAGGTGAAAGCCAAGAAGCCCTCAATTCTGAGGTCCACGACTGGCTCTCCAAGAGCGAACGCAAGCTCAAGGAAATGGAAGACAGAGTCATCGAGATTAGATTGGAGCTCAGAGAGATAAGATTGATGCTCAGAAGGGCCGAGCCCGTACCGCGGTAGACCACGAAGGTGCTAACGAGAAGGTGAAGCCGAGGAATTAGAGCGCGCCGAGCGTGCTTCTTGCTCGCGCTCCAACTGAGCCGTTAGGAGTCCAGTTCTTTTTCGCCTATTTGTGGTGGGCTTATTTCCCCAGTTCAGGAGGAAGCTCCAATGGCGGATATTCAACATTCTTTGCCAGGGTGACCCAATCCGGGTCACCATACACGCCAGCCTTGCTGTAGTCGAACGGCTTAAAGCCGATCTTCGTGGCAGGGGAGTTCGGCTTCAGACGAAAGTCAGAATTCTCCACATCTACAAACAACGGATCCGCGATAATCGAGTTCTCATCGTGCTCAGTCTCTTTGCGCCAATCCGCTAAGCTCTTTCCTACGAAGGTGACATCTCGTCGGCTTGCATCCCAATAGCAATTGTTATCCATCTTTATTCTAATCTTATCCCAGCGCCCTGACAACAGTACTCCGCTATCATAATAGACGATATTGTTCTCAAAGGTAAAAGACAGATGATCCTCCACACGGGTCGCCTGGACCTGGTACAGCTTGCTAAAGGCCAGGATGTTGTTGCGGACAACGTTTTCTTTGCCGTAGTGCTGGTGGAATCCTCCGGTCTTAGTATTGTAGACCAGGTTGTTTTCCATCACGATGCCGGTACTGCCCTCATCGGTATACAGTCCCCAGCCGCCGTAGGAGTACGAATAAATGTCGTGAAAGATGTTATTTCTGACGACTGTGCCCTCCGACGGGCCGAGCGTGTAGATCCCGCCCATGTCACTGAGCACACCCCAACCGATATGATGCACATGATTAAAACTGAGCGTGTTACGTTTGCCCAGGCTATCAGAATAGCCCCATCGCCAGCCAACCGAGAGACCGGTATAGAAAAGGTCGCCGATGTCGTTGTGCGTGACAGTATTGTCACCACTTTGCCCGATCCATACGCCTACCGCGGAAGTATATATGCGACCGCCTGAGTGGATTATGTTGTTGTCTACAGTGATATGGCTCGTACGCGATGGCTCGTCGGAGCGAATCCTGCCCTCGCCTATCCGCACGCCGCCGGCACCGAGATCGTACAGATAGCAACGTTCGAGGCGGCAGTCACGGCAACCCTGGCGGAACCACACGCCATACGTAGCGACGTGACCGACTTCGCAATCACTTACCACGATCTCATGGGCTCCGTCGGCGATGATCGCCGCTTCGGTGACAAACGCAGCCTGATACGGATAGTATCCACTTCGCGGAAGCAGTGATTGGTTGTGGTGAAACGCAAGACCTTTCAGCCGAATATGCTCGACAAATCGTCCTGCCTCAGGTTTTCCTTGGAAGATGACTAATTTCTCGACTACCGGCGCCACAACGTGGGCTTTGGTCATGTCTTCGTCCGGCAGGGGCTTATAGTAGAGCGTACCGTCACGCGCCAGGAACCATTCGCCGGGCACATCCAGAGCGGTCTTGAAATTCTCTAAGTGAAAACGAGTATTTGGTGGCCAGCCGGAATAGCTCTTGAGCTTCTCCCCCACAGTAATTATCTTGTTAGCTTTTGTGTCGATCTCTTTTATGAAACGGCGGGTTATGCACCATTTGTGGTACGCTACCAGAGTGACATCTCGAATTTCGGCGCTGTCGAGGTTTCGCAGAGGTTCGAGCGCATCAGGACGCACGACGGTCGTCCTTCTATATTGGTTCTGCTTGCCTTTGATCGGGACCTCGGAGGTTTTGCCCATGTGGTGGTAGAACTTGTTCGGCGTGCGGGCACGAACAGCCCGTTGACCATTCACGAACAACTGCTCAAAGTACCAGTTGCCGTTCGCCACTTCTGGTATGCGTGTCCACCAAACACCGTTCTTGCCTCGCTTAAAACGGGTGACTACCCGCCCACCCGTAAAGATCGGCCGCGCACCAGCCGCTGCTTCATAAGTAATCGGGCACTCTTTTGTCCCGCTGTCTGCCGGCGCGAATATGACCGGCTCGGCGAGTGTATATGTGCCGTCTGCCACAACGACGCGTACGGGTTCCGTCAAGGGCCCTGTCGATTTCAACCGCCGAATTGCATCCCGAGCACCTGGCAACGAGGCCAATGGCCCATCGGTTCGTTCTCTGTTCGGCTTGGCTAACCGCCCCGACCACCGGTTACTACCCTTTGGACTGACATACAGGTTAGTGGCATCGGCATACTGGACAAAAAATCCCAAACAGACCACAAAACACAAAAATAGTCTCATATTCAAACTGGAATTTCTCATATCGATTTACCTCCTTGGATCACAAGGGCACATCAGGCAGTCTCGTCAAGGTTCTCTTTCCCATATTTGTCATTCCCACAAAGCTTGCGCCCGCGAAAGCGGGTGGCGGGAATCCAGATATTTAGCCCCCTCAATTCTTCGACCCGGCTCAGGGCGCGTTTATTGGGGCTCTTTAGCCAAGCAGTATAACCGACACTCAGCCGCAAAAAAAGCAAAAACCTTTAGTAACCGTTCACGGGGCAAATGTGCCGTTTTATGTCATTGCGAGGCCTTTTTCAAAGGCCGTGGCAATCTCAATCGTTACATTTTAGATTGCTTCGTCGCAAAACTCCTCGCAATGACCCCAAGAACGCAACTTGGACGCTGTGAACGGTTACAACATTTAAGACCGCGCACACGAGCCTATTTTGGCCCACGCCGCACCTATTGTTCCCTTGAAAATCCACTTTCGCCAGTGTAAATTACCTTCTGACAAGTGGATACGCACATTGGGACTCGCGTCTGCATTGAAAGTGGGCCTGCGTATGACGCCGACAGGGACGGAGTCTGAGTCAAGAGTGCCATACTATTGAGGTCATGTGATGACTGATAAAACGTTTGCGCTGTTTACGATTCTCTTTCTGTTCCTCATTTTGGGCGGCATCGTTCTACATGGGATTCTGTCTGAAGAAGTGAAACAGCCGGAAGAAGTGTATCAAAGAATAGAAAGACTGGAGAATCTTATTCATCAACTCGCTACCACGCTCGATGGTAATCAGGTTCAATGGTTCAATAACATTGGTGCCAATGACGTTGTGCTGATTCCGGGAAGTAACGTGGTTGAGGAAATCTTCCAGAAATGCCGGAGTGTCGAGTTGCTCTCTGGGAGTGAGATCCCACATTATAAGATGTGGTTGAAAGATCGAATCTCTAAGATTCTGGACATCACCACGCCGTATCTTGGACTATTCATAATAGATTAGATGACGATCTTCGTCATTACACTTTGACACTGTCTGTCCTAAGATGGCGCAGATTGCTGCTGAAATTCTCGAACAGATGTGCTGACCATTCGCTTTTGCGGCACCAAAACTCTCCCGCAAAACTCTCACCTGTTTTTTCTTTGAAAATCCCTCTCCAACGGCGTATGTTACTTGAGACAAGGGAGCCCACGTTGGGTTCGTATCTGTATTCCAAACGGAAACCATGCAATCAATAATTGGGTAATCAGATGAATCAGGAAGCAAACACAAACGAGGAAGCCTGCAGGCCGTGCTGGCAGAACTGTGCCGCGGAACTCGACAACGGGATTTTAGCCATCGATAAGATGGAGGACGGTCTTGCGCCCTTGGACAAACATGCAACTGGGATAAGGCAGCTTATCACCGGCTTCGAAGCGTGCTATCATGAGGCCGACAAAGAGGCCGAGCGTATTGCCAAGGCTGTAGGCGCCGGGCGCTGCCCAAAGCAGTCGAACGCGCGACCGCCAAAACGCAAAAACGAATTGCAGAATTCTCACAGCATACTTTCGTCTTGGTGCGAAAACCCAGCCACTAAGGGCACGAAGTTAGATGTCGGCGGTATCTCAGCAGAGCAGCTATTGGGCTTCATTGGCCGGCCAAGCCCTCTTAAGATATGGCAGGTCCAGCGAGTTGTCGATAAGGTTAGCCAGGCTTTGGATCCAAGCTCTGTCTATCATAATATGGCCTCGGAGCTCGGAGACTACGGTGAGCCGGGGGCACATCCTGTGGGAGAACATTACAAAGACGCAGCGGAATTTCTGGAGCAAACAAAAGAGATAATCATACAGGATACGGTGGACGGCCGGGAGGCCAAGATGTCACTGGCCATGGCTATAGATATGCTGGAGCCGTGCAACTGGGATTTCGTCGGAAGTATTGTTACTCTACTGAAGGCAATCGGAGGAGAGCTACGCCCAGAGAGACCTTATGTCTGTCATCAGCGAAATCTCAAACTCAGCCCTCTTTGCGACAGATTGGTGACTATTTCGAATACGCTGGTGGTCTTTTGGAAGGGCGAAAGGACGACCAAAGACATAGACCGCGACGTCCTCGCGTCTTTGGGAGCTGTGACACCGATAAAGCGTTGGCTGGCTTCATCCTTAGATAAGACTATAAGATTGCAGTTGGAGGCATCTTCGGACTTTTGGCTGACATTCAGTTGAAATAAGATAGGCGGCTGGGGCCACGAGCCGCGAGTGACAGGCGCTTGCCATCCCGAGCGTGCGCTTCTCATCTCGAGCACGCCGAGGGACCTGGCTACCAGCCGGATTTTTTCCTTTTGCCTGTTTAGCGTTTCTTCTTGCTTTTCTCGACAATCCCGCCCATAATAAGACGAACTTTTTGGTAACCGTTCACGGCGTACAAGTTGTGTTCTTGGGGTCATTGCGAGGAGTTTTACGACGAAGCAATCTAAAATGCAACGATTGAGATTGCCATCCGCCGTAGGCGGACCGAAGGCGGATCTCGCAATGACATAAAAGGGTATATTTGCTTTGTGAAGGGTTACACTTTTTGATTCGACCTGAAAGACAGCTTGGCTAAGGCCCATCCCACGGGCCTACGGGCCATTGTAGAAAAAGAGTTCTGCAAAATGGAGATTAGTCTCTTACAAATAATATTGTGCGCAAAATGATCACAAAATGTTGATGTAAGCATAAAAAACCCCTTTCCCCCAAACTGGGTCGAAGGGGCCGGTAAAACAAAACTGTACTATGGAGTCCCTTTAAAAAGGAAGTGGCATAAAGCCTCCTGAGCATAGTCAGGTGATAACAAGCGTCGGACTCGTAACGCACATATTCCCCATTACGGGGTCTTAATAGTGCCGATATTTTATGGTATGTGGATAATGATTTCAATAGCCTTTTAGGTTGCGATTCGTCTGGGTTAGG
>DAOWID010000309.1 GCA_030641115.1 Planctomycetota bacterium
GAGAAACATGCTCACTATAGCGTGACCATGCCAGCCATCGGTGTCGGCGTGGCAACCGAGGGGTACAACGATACACCGGCTCCCAAAAAGGGACTGCAGAAGGTTCGCAAGTACTTTCGGAACAATCAACCTGCCAACATGCACCACCGGGCTATGAAACTACTGGCCTCGCTGCACCTCGATGGGATCATGACGGACGAAGAGCAACAGCACGTTGTCAGGGACCTTTTCGCGCTGCAGAAACCAGACGGCGGCTGGGGATTGGCAACATTGGGCAACTGGAAAAGGTCTGACGGCAAAGCTCAGGACACCAAAGCGAGTGATGGATATGGTACGGGGTTTGTGATTTATGTTTTGCGCCGTGCTGACATCCCAGCTTCCGACCCCAGGATCCAAAAGGGGGTCACGTGGCTCAAGACGCACCAGCGGGCAAGCGGACGCTGGTTTACACGGTCAATGAAGCAGGACAGCAAGCACTACATTACAAACTCCGGAACTGCGTATGCCATTCTCGCGCTGGCTGCGTGTGGTGAGGCTGAGATGCTTACTCAGATCAAGTGACGCCACTTGCCCTTGCGATTGTTCTTAGCAGTCTTTTGTGCCTGATTGTAATTTCGATTGCGTCATTGCCTTAAAGCCGATAGAATTGCCTGACATTGACGCATGAAGTTAAGCCGGCTAAGAATGACTCGGAGATACGAATATGATTCTTCCACGGTTTGTTCGCAAAATGCTCGCAGTATTCCGCGGAGCGGTCCGGCCTGTGTTTATTTTCCTTGTGATATCTGCTTGCCCGATTCAAGCAGATGAAGTTCTGCTCAAGAACGCCGATCGTCTCACAGGTAAGATCGAGACGTTTGCTGATGGCAAACTGGTTCTCAAATCTGAGGCCGCGGGTGAAGTGACTATAGCTGTCGCGAAGATACAGACTTTCAGCAGCGATTCGCCGATCCAAGTTCACCTTAAAGACGGCACGGTCTTCAACGCCAGGGTCTTTAGCGCCGCCCAGCCGGACCATTTTGCTATCCAAAGCACTGAGACGCTACAGGCCCAGCTATTCCGGCTTGCGGATATTGTCTTGATCAATCCTCCTGCCAAACCCAAGCCAAAGTGGTCGGGAGACATTTCAGCAGGGCTGACTTCGACGCACGGCAATACAAGAACGGAGTCTATAAGTGCAAGCGCCAATTTCAGGAAGCGGACCGAGAACGATCGCACGCAGCTCAGTGCAGATTATGCCAGAGGCCGGCAGGAAGATCCAGATACCGGAGAGAAGATGACGACGCAAGACTGGTGGCGGACAAAAGCGAAATACGATTACTTTTTCATGAAAAAACTGTATGGCTACCTGGATGGCCGATACGAGAGGGATGCGATTGCCCAGCTTGACCGCAGAGTTATAGTTGGCGCCGGTGGCGGTTATCAATGGATTGAATCGGATGACATGAATTTTTCGACCGAACTTGGTGTTGCCTCACTTTATGAGAAATTCGACAATCAAGACGACAGCAACAGTGAGTTGTCTGCCCAAGCCGGCTATCATTTTGACACGTTGCTTACGAAAGGCGTTAAGTTCATCCATGATCTAACGTACTATCCGAGTACGGAGAAGTTCTCTGATTACTATCTTACTTCCACAGCCGAAGTTCGTGCGAATTTCACCGAGAGGATGTTCACAAATTTCAAGGTTATTTTCGGCTATGACACCACACCTGCTCCCGGCCAGGGCAGCACCGATGTGAAGTACATTTGGGGTGTGGGTCTGAGCTTTTAGCGTCATAACATTCGCTGATGTCTGGTGTGCGATCCTGTGAGGTTAGTATCCCACAATCAACTCTTTATTGTGTTTTGGACCAAGTGTGATAGGGAGGTGCCAATATGATTATTCCGAGATTTGTACGCAAAATGCTCGCAGTATTCCGTGGCGCGGTTTCGCCTGTGTTCATTTGTCTTTCGGTGACGTTGGGATTCTGGTTCGGGCTCATACCCGGGTGGTCTGGCATCCATACAGCGCTGGTCATCGTCGTGTTGGTGTTGAATATTCATACCGGCTTGTTTCTCCTTTCGGCTGGATTGGGAAAAGCACTCTGCTTCGCTGCGGCACCCGTTCTTTACCATATAGGAGTTGGTGTGCAAAGCTACCTGTCGCCTCTGCTGAAGCTGTTGGCCTCAATACCAATCGTTGGAATCACTGATTTCAACAGGTATTCGGTTGCAGGTGCTTTGGTAATTGGGCCGGTTATCGGTATTGTGGCCGGCCTTCTTCTGGCTCGGTCAGTTATCGGTTTCCGCCGAATGTTGTTAAAACTCGAGGAAGGTTCAGAGAAATTCAAGAAGTGGTATTCCAATCGTTGGGTGCGCATTCTGGATCGTCTGCTTATCGGGAGGCGCACGAAAGATGCAAAAGCCCTTTTCACGGCCAAAACCAAAGTCATTCGTAAGGCAGGGGCGGTGCTTGCCGCGTTGGTTCTGGTTGTGTTCGCAATTGCGGCAACATCGCTCAAGAACAGTACGATCAAAAACTATGCGGTCGCCACAATGACGCGAGCCAACGGAGCGGAGGTCAATCTTGACAGCCTCGGCTTATCTGTGCTGACAGGAGCGGTCTCGGCAACGGGAATGCAGGTCACCGATCCGGAGAATCCACAGAACAACCAGGTGTCTGTTCAAAAAGTTGCTGCCGATGCGAGCGTGTACAATCTGCTTGTCGGCAGGCTGGTTATGGAGAATGTGGAAATATCGGATGTTAAGTTCAACCAGAAGCGGGCAACGCTGGGCAAGCTCGTAGAGACTGAGACCGAACAGGAACCCACCGTTTTCGACCCGTGTGATTTCAAGATCGAAGTTGGCGACATCCAAAAGCTTGAAACGTATTTTGAGAGTGCCAAAACCGTAAAAGCCTGGCTACAAAGGGTGCGCAAATGGTTCCCGAAATCCAAGGATGACAAGGCTGCACCTCCACCCAAAGAACTTCCCCAGAAGTATCTCGATTACCTCGAAGCAAGTGCCGTTGTCCCGGCTTTGCCTCGAATAATGGCAAAAAGGGCTCTACTCGATAATGTCGAAATACCTTCGAAGCTCTTTGGCAACAGCCAAATCTTGCTGACAAACATAAGCGATTCTGCGCGAACGGCCAAACTGCCCGTCACGTTTAAGATAAAATCTTATGATACGCCTGCCTCTATGAGTCTTACGTTCGATTATGCCGCCAAGGGACAAGCCCTACCGGTGTCAGGAGCTTTCGAGGGCTTTGATCTTAGCAAGGTACAATCAAGCCTCAGCGGAAGCACCGGCCTGACATTTGAGTCAGGCATTGCTTCTGGTACACTTACTGGCCAGGTTACAAACGAAACAATCGACCTCACTATAAGGGTAGCTATCCGGGGCATGAAGGCTAAGGCACATGGAGACGGAGTCTTGGGGTTGGGCTCAAAAACGACTTCTGATGTTTTTGATGTCCTGGAAAATTTAGATACCACTATGCGAGTGGTCGGCCCTGTCACCGAACCACGTCTCGTATTCGACGTTAAAGGCCTGACAGAGAATTTCAAAGAGGCGTTGGTAGAAGCCGGCAAACAAAGACTCGCGGACGAAATAGACAAGCGAATAGGCAAAGAGTTGGACAAAACACTGCGTGACAAAGTTCCCAACGAGATCAAAGATGTACTCAAGAAGCCTGAGGGCCTTATCAAGGGACTCGGCGGCTTATTGGGCGGCAAAAAGGACAAGAAACAAAAAGAGAAATAGGCACTAATACTACAGCGCTGCTTAAACTCTGGCTGACGCGGACTTTTTGTTTCGAGAATTGGTATTTCGAACATTCGATATTGTTTAGAACTTAGTGCCTATCCGAATAACCTTTCGCGATTACCTGTCATTCTGAGGCGAAGCCGAAGAATCTGGCCGGTGCAGGGATTACAGCACGTTCGCGCCAGGATTTCCTATGGCGAGATGCTTCGCGTTGCTCAGCATGACAAAGGC
>DAOWID010000252.1 GCA_030641115.1 Planctomycetota bacterium
AATGGTGGTTCCTGGAGTGTGATTGACACCGTAGCTAACCGCGACGAATGGAGAAGCTGTAGAGGCGGACATTATTCATGGTATCCTCCAGCAGTGAGCTCAGATGAGTGCTTGGTACGCATCAGCGATCCGAGCGATCCGGGCGTTTTCGATGTGAGTGACAGTATGTTCAGTATTGTACCGTAAGACAGGAAACCCCCAGAGTAAGTCCTTCGACCCTTCGGCTGGGCTCAGGGCAAGCTCTTTTCGCTCAGGACAGGCCTGGGGGCTAAACGAATCAGACAAAGGGCCTCCGGAGAAACCGGGGGCTTTTTGTTTTGACTGGTGGATGGGTTTTGAGTATTGCAGAACTCATTTAACACCTCACCACTCATCAATCACCGCTAACCGCGCTAGTAGTCGCGGGCGCACCAATATCGAGCGGTGTTTTCGTCCTTATGCAGCCAATCAGCGCGGCCGTCGAAGAAAAGATTGTTACAGCCTTGGTTGCGATGACGATGACGGGAGACCCGTCGGGTCAGGTTACTGCCGTGGGTAGTCTGGTCCGATGCGGGCAAATGCGTCCGCGACCAAACGTCCAGGTAGTTCATCTTAGACAGGATATCCAGCTCATATTCGTTCCGGACGACAGGGCGCCAATCTCCAGCGGAGTTATCGGCCATATAGATCCGGTGGGTGGGAGACTTAACGTTGCTCAGCTTGGTTGGCTCATTCCTTTGGTTCCCCTGATTACCGCTTGAGAGGCCCGGATTCCTCATATCCCAGGCGTTGACAACATAATCCACCGTCTGCTCGGCGTTGCCGTGGCCGTATTGGCCTACTCCGCTACGAGGAAAAGATGGGCACTGGTATACGTCAACCTCTCGGTAGTCTTCGACTCGGCTGTATTGGTTGCCTAAGTACGGAATGAATACCAGGATCCACTTGACTTCATGGTCCAATGCACGGGGGATGAAATCATCGTTGTCTAAGGCATACTCGTACATCGCAACGCCAAGCTGTTTGAGGCTATTGAGGCAGTAAACGGTCTGGGCCTGCTTCTTCGCCCGCTGAAGTGCCGGCATCAATATCGCCATCAGCAACGCAATAATAGCGATTACCACCAACAGCTCTATCAACGTAAAAGCGTGTCGTTTGTGCAAGGCTATATGCTACCTTTCCTCAAAAAGTCGCCAAAACGAAATCCAGCCACATTCATTATACACCCTCCTGGCCAGAAATCAATGAAAATGATAGTCGCCGGTCAGTTACAGGTGCGATCGGATGGCTCATGAAGAGTCGAAGCTGAGGATGGGTTTGTGATTATGCCAAGACCATCTTAAGGCCGGTAGTCGCAACGAGTGCCAAGAACCAGGTGATGACAACGATAAGAACGGCATCCGGCCAAACTTCCGCCGTTGTCCACCTCGAAATCAGAACCACGAGAACAGCAGGTGACACGAACCAACCCACATAAGGAATAGCTATAAGCTCCACTAATGCTGCAATAGCGACAGCCGCCAAAAGCAGCAGGAACGGTCCCTGTTCTTTGGTCAGCTTCATCGCAACCCACAGAGCGACGGCTGAAACCATTACGCGGACCAAGAATTCAATGGCGTACAAGTACATAAGTCAAGAGGCCAAGGTTAGAAGGCTGTGCAAGTGCCGTGCGCGAAAAGCTATCTGCCCAGCCAGTCCGGAAGCCGTAGGTCTTTCATGTGGCGGTCTATGGCTGGAATGTATGGCTTGAGGTCGAGCACGGGGCTACGGTCGAAGGCGTCGATCTTATCGATGTGAACGAGCGGACCTTTTACCGACAGTATCCTGCATAAGCTCAGGGCGATCAGATTTGGTCGAACCGGCGAGCGGCATGCAAAAACGCCGGTCAACGGGTTCTGTCTGTTGCCTCGCGGGTGCACCTGAAGAATGCTGCGTTTTTGGGGCGTGTCGTTTCTATCGAACCAATAAAACACCAACACATGGGAAAAGCCGTCCAGGCCTGTGAGAGCATCTACGTATTTCTCGAAGATTCGCAGCCGCACTTGGCCGCCCTTCTTCTCGACCCTACCGACCGGATATAACTTGAAAAATGGTTCTGCCTCAGTCTTCATGCTATCCTTTTTCTCCTGTTCACTGCCTAACGCGCTTAGGCCGCCACAGACAGCCATGCCTAAACTTCTAAAAAACAATTCGCGTCTCCTAATCTCCATCTCAAGTTCCTTTCACAAAACGCACAACGGTACGGAACACTTGTCGGGTGGAGCCATCCCCAATCCGCCTGATGTCCGCCGCGGCGGAAGGCTGCCACACACCGCTAATCCGTGTCAATCCGTGTAATCCGTGGTTATTTTTTTACACTTTTCTTGAATAGGTTCCTCACCCTGCCACGGTATTTCGGCGGAAGCAAAGACAAGAACTTGCGCTGAAGCAGTATCCTCAATCCCAGAATCTCCAACCCGATCAGTGCCAGCCACGAGCCCGGGGAAAACGGTGTCAACAACGCCGCCAGACCGAGGATGATCAACAATATGCCTAAGATAATTCTAAGGGCCTTTCGCACGTTCTCACAGCCACTTTTCGCTATCAACGTCGCTTACCACCAACCCTGCACGAGCAGTATCCTCTTCTAACAAAAGACTATCGAATCTGCAAGCACCGCCCGGCAGTCCGGCTGGTGCGCGGCTTCAGCAAGAGCGCGATTAATACGCTGGATGGCCTCATCGATTTCCGCGGGGCTTTTGAAGCCGATCACGACTGCATCGAGCAGGCCACACTGCATGGCAAAGCGTATGGCCTTCTCGCGGTCCTCCGGCTCTACGAAATCGCCATTGCCTATGAGTTTCATGCCGATGATGCCGTGATTGTTCTTGCGCATGATTTCGATCTGCTCCATCACCGCAGCTACGTTGGATACATTGCTCGTGGCGTCCCAGCGTTCTGTGGGGGTGTCAACGTGCGCACCCTGCGGATTGATGCGAACGAGATTGACATCGACCCAATCGAGCTGCGCGGCACGGGCCGTAGCCGGCAGACTGTGGCAAGAGATGCCGTGGGCACGTATTATCTTTTTCTGTTTGGCTTCTTCGAAGGCATCCAACAACCTTTTTCGCTTCTCGTCCCAGTCTTTACTGACGCCACAGTGAACAAGCAGGCTATCGATGTAATCGATGTTCAATTCCCTGCGGTAACGGTCAAGGACCTCCAGTGGTTTTTCAGGCACGCCGGGCATCTTCGTCTGAATGAAGAGTTTCTCCCTTGGCAGGGGCTTTATTGCATCTCGGACCATTTCGTGTGTCCGGTAGTTTTGCGCGGTATCGATGTACGTGATTCCCCGGTCGTAGGCATATCGTATTAGCGAGTTGAATTTGTCAGGTCCGAGAGCCCTCTGAATACTACCTCCTATGCTGCCTGTACCGATGCCTAATCGGCTGAGCTTCAAACCTGTCTTGCCGAGCGTAACCTGATCAACAGCCGTTCGCTTGAGCTTTGGCCCGCAAGTCTGGCGGGGCTGGCAGGACAAAAAGACCGTGCCCGCCAATGCTGCTGTGCTTTTTATGAATTGACGTCGAGTGATTCCTTTTCCATGCATGGGTGAGCTCCTTACAATCCTATTTCAGTACCCAGTACGAGTTTGCTCCAGTTTACGAAATTTTTCCCGAAAACGTAAGTACTTTATATTGACCCTGGAAATACCCTATGTGCATCCGCTCCATTGAGTAATAGTGAATGTCGTGCGACTCCTGCTACGTAGCGAAGGGCTAGTTCGCAGAGTAGTAGGCACGACGGCTATCTTGATTTTCATCACACCTCCAACCGAAGCCAGATTCTTGGTACAGCTCCGGCAATGTCAGTTCCGCTTTGCGTAATGCAACCGCCTTGGCCGTCTGCCGATCGATCATCAAATTGTCTTGTTGCATTTGTGAGTTGAATGCGCCAGTGATTTTTGCTGAAAATATTGCCTGAATTGACGCGAGAAGCCCTTCCGCGCCTAATCACTATTCACTATTCATGCCTGCACATTTGGTTGAAAACTATGCGCGTTGGCGGTTGTTTAGGTTCTTAGGGCAATTGGAGCCTTCGGTGGACAAAACGGGAAAATCTTGTAAAAGAATCCAAGAGGGTTATAATGGCCAAAGTAACCACGAGAGACACTGAGGATTAGGCAGCACCGGGCCGAAACGAGTCGGAGGTTGCAGCCACTGTGATTTTAAGATGCAAGACTATCATGAGACAAAAAGGCGGTTTGCGCAGGTGATAATATGGGTACAACGCTGATAATAGTTGAGTTGCTAATAATCGGGTTTCAAGTGTTAGTATGGGTTGGGTTACTCCTGTTGGCAGTGCTTGGGCGTGAATGCATCCTTGAGAAACTCAAGGAGTTGAAGGACTGGGTTCCGGTGTTAGCTATTGGCGTACTTGCCGTGTCGTACACGCTCGGCCTTGTCTTCGACAGGTCCGTGGGTTTTCTCACTTGGATGATTACGAAGCCGGATGGGTTGATTGCCAAGTCGGATTGGTTCAATAAGAGTTCGAATATCATCGTACGGATCGGCCGGTGGGTGTTCAGCACGTCGAAGGCTACCGATACCAATTGCGATGACACCTGGAAAGACGAGCAATACATCTGGAAAAAAGAGAAAACCATCTGGAAAAACGAGCGATTCATAATGTTGTACCACCCCGAAGCCTACAAGCACCTCGAAAGCCTCGGGCGGCAGAAGCGGCTGCTCAGAGCAACATTCTTTAACGCTGTGATTGCACTCTTTGCACTGATTGCGATGTTGGTCCGGCTTAGGTTCGGCTTGGTCTGGGGGATTGTCGTGTCGCTTGCGTTACTACTTGCAGTTGTGGCAACGTTTTTCTTTAGCCCCGGCATTGCATTGGTTGTTGCGCTGATTGCACCAATCGTCGTATTGGTGTTGGTGTTGCACAACTTAGGCCATGTGGTTATTGGGCTGTCGCTTCCACTACTTGGAGTTGCAGCTCTTATAACGTGGATGAGGTCGTGGAAGGACTACTCACGAGCGGCGAAAGGACTTGG
>DAOWID010000101.1 GCA_030641115.1 Planctomycetota bacterium
CCTCGCAATGACATAAAACGGCACATTTGCCCTGTGAACAGTTACCTATTTTTAAGGCCTGGATTCCCGCTCCTTCGACCCCGCTCAGGACAGGTTTCGCGGGAATGACAGGTTACAGATTCAATCCTGACAGACTACTAGCATTTTTCAGTCGGTCACGCTGATAGAGCCGGATGCAGAGATACGAGTCTGCTTTGCGAGGCCTTTGCTGGATAGAAAGCGGTATTCACGTGCAGCTTTTAAGACCACATCTTCGTCGTTGATCATTACCTCGATATCTCTGGCGGGATGCTTGGCCCGAATGATATTGGCCAACAAAAAGGCCTTTTCGACTCCGTCGGCCCTGCCATAATTTACTACCTCGTCAGGCTGGGCAAGGCGTTTGCCGCTGTAGATTGATTCATCACCGACATCGGCAAGCCATTTATAGACCTCGTCGGAAGATATTTCACCCGCCATCAATATCGAGACAGGGTTGCGCTCTACGGCTGCCTTGATGAATGGGACCCAATCACAGGTTTCCATGTCACGATATGCGTAAAAGGCAAGATCTGCGGTGGAATTGCTTCGGCGTGCCTCTTGCAGGTAGTCAATTATCTGTTCTCTGCTTTGCTCCAAGGAGATTTTGAGCGGCTCGGCTGGTAGATAATTCTTGTCAGCAGATGGCAATTTCGCTTCGATGTGCACAAAATCGGCCAACTCGTCAACGAACTTCTGCGCACCAGGAATCACCGGTTCGATAAATTTCTTGAAGGCCGCTTTACCCTGCGGAGTTCTCATATCAACCTTCTTGTCTTCTATAAATTCTTCGAGCTTGTCACAGCGGATTCTGCCCGGCAGCTCATACGGCATAAAGTCCTCATCGGAAACCTCGGCGAGCAATTTATCGAAGGTCTTATCTGCTATTCTGTAGTTGCTGCTGTGCTCGTAATGAAATAGGGCCTCTGCCTTTAAGAATTGAGCCTGCCCATGGCACTGGCGGCAAACCTGGAAGAATTTTTGATAGTCTCGGCTGGTCCGCAGGAAACTTGCGAACACCGGAAGTGTCAGCTCTGTTGACAAATAGCAGCTCAGTTGCCTGGCAAGATGCTCGTAAGCTTTCCTATCGATCGTGGCATCATCGTAAATACAATGCACATAGCCGGACGAATGGGCTACGATGATGACGTTTTCGTTACGCAGTGCGCGCTGGGCCTTGTTGGAAATGGCGGTGCCGTTGAACCACATCGTTTTGGTGACGAGCCTTCTGTTATTCGTTAGGACGCCATCATGTATATCGATGAAATTTTGCGAGTGAAGAGGGGTAAGTATCATGTAGATGTCTTCCAGAGGTATCCCGCCGACTATGAACGCCGCAGCAGCATACAAGGCCGCTAACGAAACGCACTCTCCTGCCCGCTTTGTATAGCCTGGTTTGTAGCGAAAAGCATCCATGGCCTCCACAGTCTCGGTCTTCCAGTACGGAATGATGTCACTATCATATTTGTCCAGGCCGAAGTGTTTGCGGATATCAACATCAAAGTAATACTTGTCACCTTCGTAGCCAAACAACGCGTTGCTCTTGCCGATGTCGTGCGGCGAAATAAATTTCTCAAACCGCTTGAGCTCTTTGGCCTTGCTGGTGAGGCCCCACGTTTCGAGGTCAAGATTGAACTCGTACTCATCGATTATGAATTGTTTGAGCCGCATCAATTTTTTGTAGCTGCTTTTGGCCTGGAGCTTCTTGAAACAGTCCAACTCGCGCCATTGCCAGATAATTGGACTCATGATGTTGGCCAACACCAGGCTGTACATCAGCTCTGGGAATACGAAGATTTCCATGTCTGAAAGCGTTATCGCCGAGCTATATTTTTCCAATTGCTCTGCATCCATCTTCTGTGGTCCCACATATCTGGTACTATCAGGCAGTCCCCTCGTTCAGACTCTCCGGCAGGGTCTCAATAAATGCCTTTATATCGTCTCGTGTCTTGCGAAAGGCTGCCATAACCTCATCCCGGGTTCCAGGCAAAAATGTAGGATCCGGGAAGGACCTATGGACGTGCTTTGTTCGGCCGGGAAAAACGGGACAATACTCGTTGGCGTGATCACAAAGCGTGATGATATAATCAAAGTCGATGCCGAAAAGATCACCAACATGCTTGGCTCTCTGGTCGGAAATATCGACTCCCGCCTCGGCCATCACTTCTACCGCCATATCATTCAGGCGCGCTGGGCTTATGCCCGCTGAGAACGCTTCAATTACATCGCCTTTGAGGTGCCTGGCCCAGCCTTCTGCAATCTGGCTGCGACACGAATTACCTGTGCACAGAAACAACACGTTTAGTTTCTTTTTAACTTCGCACATAATCCATCCCGCAAAACATTCAGTAAAGTCGCGTCGCTAACTTTATACCATATCATCTGCGGCAGCAAAAGGCAAATAACTCACAGTCCTCACACCCGGGCTGATAGCTACCGTTGCAGCCGTCCAAGATACCAATCCGACTCAACGCAAAATCATACTTAACAGGGTCAGCCGGTTCAATTTCTGCAAAACCTTTTGTTATTTCTACAGCCGTGGCCAGAGAAACCGTCTTTCGGTCGTGAAGCCCTAAGATCCTGCACAATCTGTGCATATGCACGTCCACAGGCACAATCAATTTAGCCTTGTCAATGCGGTTCCACAAACCCAGATCAACCTCATCTTTACGTACCATCCAGCGTAAGAAAAGGTTCAGTCTTTTACATGCACTTCCTGCTGCTGGACGAGGCAACAAATACTGGACGCCATTTCTAATGCCACCTCTGCTTCGCTTGACGCATCTGTCCAGTAATGAGTCACAGAATACTGACAGTGCCGAAATAATATTCTGGTCCTTTTCGCTGTATCCGTGCAAGAAATAATCCTCTATGCTACTTTTCTCATCAAGAACCTCTCTGAGTAGCTCCAACAAGTCCGCAATGTCGCGGCCAGTTGTGAAACGATGCTTGAAGCCATTTAGCCTTTCTCGCTTAGATCTGTCGAAATTCGTCACGAACGCATACGGGCTTTCCCCCATGCGGCTGAAAAGATTGGTTAGACTCCTTTCGATCTGCTCCACCCTGCCGTACGCAAGTGCCGCTGATAGAAAGCCAGCTATTTCTCTGTCACCAGGGTCCGAATACTTGTACAGGAATTGCAAGGGGTCCGGTGGTATGAATTCCGGGCGATTGTATTTGGCGTACAACCTTTCCAAGGCTTGTCTGAGTTGCTCGACTCGCTCAGTCACCAATTGTCACCGCTTCAGACTGCTGGAGAGCCACTTTTTGTATTTCCGTTCGTGCTCAACCACCAAATGTCACCGGTGAGTGGCTTCGCAGTTGTTCCCTTTGTTGCAGTGATTGGCTGAGAATGCTAATGTGGTGCATTTCTTCTTTGATAATATCGTCAATTTTGTCTTTGCCGGCGCGGGCTGGAACAAAGTCCTTCAAGCCGGTATAGTAAACGATAGAATCCTTCTCTTTCTCGATAGCTTTTTTCAGGACATCGACCTTGCTCTCCTTGCCGGTCAGCTCATCAGACGGGTCCGGCCTGATACCAAAGACCGCAAGGCCTGCCATCGCCTGGGCATCGGTCAGGATATTGTTCTCAGGTTTGAAGGTCCTAAGCTCCCGACTTTGCTCGAAAAGCTGCTTTCTCATATTTGCGAAAACCTCGATGTGCTTGGCTTCCCAGTTCGCCAGTTCAAGAAACATCTTGGCAGTATCGGCATCAAAAAGCTCGGCGGCCCTGCGGTAAAACCTGGCGCCGTTGCGCTCGATTCTCTCAGCTATCTCAAAGACCTCAAAAGCGTTGAATTCGATGTCCATCTTTCTCCTTTCGACAATCCGTTAACATACCACATCATTATGTGCTCCATCGGTTCACTCGTCAACCATCTGTATATACAGGACAACGGTTTCTTTGTTCAGGAGAAATGCCGTCCAGGCAGGCAGAGGCAATCGTTCAAGAATTCGGCGTTTGGCAACTTAGAAGAAAATCCGGGCGGTCTGTGGCAAGAGAACGGAACCTGCGGTAGAATCGCGAGCTAATCATGGATGACATACGGCGAAAGTTAGCTCTAATTGACAAACAGCTCGCTGGAGGCACAGCGTTCCAGAAGCAAATCATTGGCACAGCTCCGCTGTTCCTTGCAGCGACGGGTCTGATAGTAGGGATTCTGATACAGAACACAGCAGATTGGCCGGTCGGGTTGTGGTTGACATTATTGGCTCTTTGCGCGGCAGGCACGCTTGTATCGTTCGTCATCCAAAAAGAATCCGGCCTCCCGGCAGTTCCGGCCTACACAGCTCTTATTTGCTTTGCGTGCCTTGGTGGCATTCGGTTAGCGAGCTTTTATCAGGCAAAGCCCAACGATATACGCAACCTCGTTACCGATGAGCGCAAACTGGCGACGATTCGTGGGCTAATTATTACCGAACCGTATGTCAACACGAATCCACAGTGGGCATTCGCCAGATTTAAGCCGACCGACCCTACAAGCAGCTTCTATCTCAAAATCAGCCAAGTGCAGACTCTTGACGGATGGGCAAAGGCGACCGGTACCGTTCGAGTGCAGGTTGATGAGCCGGTCCGCGACTTGAAAGTGGGTGACTACGTAGAGGCGTACTGCTGGCTGGACAGATTCAAAGAGCCTACTAATCCGGGGCAGTTCAATACGGCAAGATATCTTGCACGCCGAAATGTCTTTATCGCTGCGTCCGTCAAATCACGGGACGGCATTAGATGGCTAAAAGGCCATCGTGTCGGCGTCCTCACAAGAGTAAGAACGAAGGTAAGGGAGACAGCCGTCCAGGCGTTATTGGGTAGCCCGGTGCCGGAAGGTCCGAGTGAAGGTCTGTTGCAGGCACTGCTGCTGGGCTATAGGAGAAACATCGATAGTGACACTTACCAGGCCTTTCGCAAAACGGGCCTGCTGCACTTTATCAGCCTTTCCGGAATGCATCTGGGTATTTTGATGGGGATTATCTATTGGTTATGCAAAGCAGTGGGCTTACTGAAGCGTGCACGGGCGATTATTTGTATAATAGCGATGTGTATCTTTTTGTTGATTGTTCCGCCGAGAGCACCGATACTGCGAGTGGCTATTATATGTTTTGTTTTCTGCGTGTCACTTTTCTTTCGTCGGCACTCCAATCCTTTGAACACATTATCGTTAGCGGCAATAATTCTTCTACTCATGAGGCCGACAAATTTATTCGAGGCCGGCTGGCAACTGTCGTTTGCCGCAGTGCTTGGACTTTTGCTTTTTTGCAAGCGAATCCACTTCTTTCTATACGAAAAAATAACCGGTCTGCCCTGGCATAAGAAAGCTCCGAAAACAAGGCCGTTTTTTTGCATAAATTCGAGGCCGGGACCTGATTTATTGACATTATTTTCTACATGCCTTACTGCGTGGCTGTGTGGTGCAGGCATTTTGTTGTATCATTTTTACACGATTAATCCGCTTACATGTATCTGGACGGTAATCGCTTTTCCATTTGTGGCTGGGATTTTAATTATTGGTTTCTTGAAAATAATTCTGTCCTTCCTGCTGCCAACCGTAGCATGGGCGTTGGGCGTAGTTGTAACAGCATTAGCCTATCTTCTGATTTTCATCGTCAAGCTCATCGCCCAATTAGATGTTTCACACATACTCGTGGGACACGTCCCACTTGCACTAATAATCTTGTATTACTGCCTTATTTTTTTCGTTGCGTTCGTTTATCTCCGGCGTTCCCTGTTGAAGAAAGCTATATGTGCTACGATGGCTATGTCGCTCATTTTTTTCCTGGGTGTTACGAAATAGCAAAGGACACATCGGGACAATTTGGTCCTTACCTGTCTTGACGTTGGTCATGGCCAAGCGATATTGGCCCGGCTTCCGGGCAAGGTCAATGTTTTGTTCGATGCCGGCTCCTTACACAAGAGTGACATCGGCTCGCGGACTGTTGCGCCGTTCTTGGATTACATCGGAATCAGCAAAATCGAAGCCATTATCGTAAGCCACAACGACGTAGACCATATCAACGGTATACCCGAAATTGTCGGGCAGTGTCGTGTTGGCCGTGTTTATGCCAACGATGCATTTCTTTGCGAGACAGACGAATGGGGCACAGCTAAGTTTCTCAACGACTACCTGGGAAAGGAGGGCTTGCAAGTAGAGACGCTCGGCGCACAACTAAACTTCAGCAGCAGCACTAACATAAGGATACTCTGGCCGGGTGAACACATAAATCAGTATGACCAATTGAGTGACAATGACAAATCTCTGGTTACACTGATAGAATTTGCAGGTACCAAAATACTTTTATGCTCCGACATCGAACGGTTTGCACAAACAGAACTCCTTCGGCTAAATCCGAATTTGACAGCCGATGTGCTCGTCGTTCCTCATCACGGTTCAGTCACGACGTTAGAGCCTGATTTCCTCGAACAGTTTGATGCGGAGATTTTGATATGCAGTTGCAGCCGAACAGATCACGAAAGACGGCAGGCAAGCACACAAAGAAGCGAGGCCAAATGGCTCTACACAGCCAGGGACGGAGCCCTAACCGTTTGCATCAACAAAGATGGCACGATTAAAGTTGACGTTTTTGTGGAGTAGCCAATATTATGCGGTAGCTTTCGATTAACTGTAAAGACTTACAAATGGCCGGTAGAATGTAAGTATGATTCTACAGTTGAAATAAATACTTTTGCATCATTTAAAGTTTCTTGGGCAATTTGTTCGTCTATTTCAATCAATTCACCATAATCATGCGTTTGACGACGATCAAATGCCAACCTTAAAGATCGAGAAAGGTCCCGCGTGAAAAGGCCTGTTTTTACGAATTCTCGATCAAATAGGCCAATTACAGCGCTATGTTTAGATGTACCAAGTTTCCTTGTTGCTAATAAAGCCAGCACAGAATAAAACATCGCATAATATGCACGATTTATCGTACCTCTGTATGCTGACTGGTTGAACAGAATTTCTGCTTCATGGAGTGTTTCATTAGCCTGTTGCATCCTATATCGTAACAACGCTTTAAGCTGATCTTTACTCATAGACGAATACCTTCGTTATCGATTTTTTGCAGTATTGGATTTGCTGCTAAAGGACCGATTTTTAGCTGACTGCGGGTGGCCACAAAGGTTGATATTACTCGATCCATTTCAAATCCCACCTCCCATGCAACCTCTGAAATACGTCGGCGTTGTTCTGACGTAAGTTCCTCTACTACAATAAATACATCCAAATCGGATTCTGGCGAAGCATCACCTCTTGCCCGAGAACCATAGACTCTTAAGTCAAGTACAGGAAGGAAAAGCACCAGTCGATCTTTAAATTCTTTTGCAATTCTTAGATCCTCTTTTGCCAGCATCTCAATGTCCCTTCCAGTAAATTGAATGGGTAGCCGTATAGCCGCATAACCTCAAAGCTCACTGGTCGCGAAGCCACACAGCAAGTTCACCATAAAGATAAGCCCCGACTTGTCCACCGTAATTGTCAAGGGTTTCCTGGCAATGTAGCGCGTGTGTCCACCATGATTCTCTATCTTCTCGTCAACCTGGGGTGCACACCTATCCGCAGTTTTTCTCCTAGAAAATCGCGACCCTAAAATCCCCATATTCCACCTCCTTTCTGCTGGACATTATATCACGAGCCATGACTTGCGAGCGGTGATCTATCTCATATGCACAATGATCTCAACTCTGCGGTTTTTGGCTTTGCCGCTGGCGGTGGCGTTTGAAGCGATGGGCCTGGCGGGTCCGCAGCCGGATGCTCGAATCTGACCTTCAGGAATTCCTCGCTTGATCAGATATCTGGCCACGGTAAGGGCGCGTTGAGCCGAAAGTTCCCAGTTGTCATCCCACGGTGACTTCTTGATAGGGTCCGTGTCCGTATGGCCGACAACATCTACTTGTTTGCCGGCATATTTACTCCTCAATACCGACCGAATATGGTCGAGTTCAGCACTGGTCGCTTTCTTTAGCGTCGCTTTTCCGGAATCAAACAATATGGCGTTTGGAAGCGTTACTGTAATCGTTCCGGCAGTAGGGTCAAAGGCAACATCGAGGCCCTCACCGAAGCCGGTGGCTTCACCCGGGCTTTTGTTGAGCTCATCAATCTGTCTTTGGAGCTCATCGATCGTCTGCTGATCCTGCGTAATGCGCTGAGCATACTGATTACTTTCCGCCTGCAGGCGTTCAAACCGGCCCTTCAGGTTTTGATTTTCGACATCCAAGTACTCATATTTCTTCTGCCAATCGGTGCAGCCCGGCAAAAGCGCAATTGATACGACAGAAATCAGCAGAGCGATCGTTTTTTTGTTGGCGGTCCGCATTTTATATCTCCTTCAAAATCAAAAAACGCTTTTTTCTTGTCAAAGTATGCCTAACCTGCAATTTTGCAGAAGCCTTTATAGGTTACACATGGATTCCCAGTAGCTGAGAATCCGGTCATGTAGAATCATAACAGCAAGTACGGCCAAAGACAAGAAGGGACCGTAAGGAATTTGTCGAGTTTTTTTAAAAAACATTTGGCAAACGGCCCAGGCTAAGCCAAAAAACGGTGCGATAAAGAACGCCATGACGACAAACAGCGGGCCAATTACCGCACCGGCGGCACCCATCAGATGTACATCGCCGAGCCCCATTGCCTCCTTCCCGAAGGCCAGTGTGCCAAGAATGCGTGTCGCCCAGACGACGCCACAGCCCACAAAATAGCCCCACAGGCTGCCCAGGAGCCCGGCAATTGCGGGCTTTTGTGAAAGGCTCGCCAACCAAGTACGGACCGAGGCGGGTCCTGCTCCTGTTTTGACAAGCCAGTAAGCAAGAAGTGAGCAAACGATTATCGGCAACAAAAAAATGACTTCCCTGGCCATCTCCAGCCGATGGTTAACCTGCGGCTGTGTCAATTTCCCATTCTCAGGCTCCTCGGGCGAGTCGTTTGAGTCTTCGGATTCATAACTTCTTTTGATTAAACCAGTTGCCAGAAGCGTCCAGGAGACGGCCAGTCCTATCGCGGCTCCGACAGCTAACGAGGTGATGGTGGATTCTTTGAAGAAAATATCCGAGGTGCTGGGCAAAAGGCAGTAGCGGCGGATGTCGGCAGGGTCGATTATGTAGCTGCCGAGCATCGAGCCGATCAACCCCGCCACGGTAACAAACCAGCAGATAGGCAGTGGAATGACCCACAATTCCAGGTCGATTGCGGAGGCAGCGATAAAAGCAGCTAACAAAATGATGTGCAGAAGATAAATGAGCCAGCCGCCACCCAGAAACGGGCTCATGCCGGCTCGCAAATCAGTACGAAAATACAAATAAAAGATGCCCACAAAAACCAAGCCGGTCAGCAGTTCAATAACAAAATACCGCACCGAGATCGGGGCTTTGCAATATCGACACTTTCGGCCCAGGAGCAGCCATGAAATCAGCGGTATGTTATCATAAGGCCGAATCCGCTTGCCGCACGCCGGACAGGCAGAAGGCGGGCTTACGAGCGATTTGTCACGAGGCAGTCGATAGATGACCACGTTCAGGAAACTGCCGATACAGCAGCCAAATGCGAAGATGAAGACGAACCAAATCCCATCAGGTACTGACACCAATGTCTCCTTTGCAAGAGCAGCACACGAATGCACAAGTCGCTTGAGCGCTTATGTTTTTGTGCCTTTATGCTTCTTCTTGTTGACGATGGCAGCGACTTTTGTTTGCAGGCCGAATAAGCGTATAAAGCCGGTCGCATCAGTCGGATCGTATTCGGCACCCATCTTGAAGCTTGCCAAATCGGTCTGATATAGACTATTGGGACTTTTAATGCCAGCTGGCGTGCAGCGGCCTTTCAATAATTTCATTCGCACTGAGCCGGTGACATTTCGCTGCGTGACGTCAACAAATGCGTCAAGAGCCTCACGCAACTGGCAAAACCACAGACCGTAATAAACCAGCTCAGCGTATTTCAAACCAAGTTGCTGTTTATAGTGCATCGTTTCTCTGTCAAGTGTCAGACTCTCCAGGCAATCGTGAGCCGTCTTCAATATTGTACCGCCCGGTGTCTCGTACACGCCGCGTGATTTAATGCCAACGAGCCGATTCTCAACGAGGTCTAATTGGCCGATGCCGTGTTTGCCGCCCAGCCGATTCAGCATTTCGATTAGCTTAACACCGCTTATTCTTTTGCCGTTAAGTTTTACCGGCAGGTCTTTGTTGAAGCTGATTTCGACATAATCCGGCTTGCCCGGCGTTTTGGAGACCGGCCGAGACATAACGAACAATTCGTCTTTTGGTTCGTTGGCTGGGTCTTCAAGGTCGGCCCCTTCGTGACTGAGATGCCAGAGGTTGCGGTCGCGCGAGTACAGCTTCTTCTTTGTCTGTTCAATAGGTATGCCGTGCTTTTTGGCATAATCCACAGCCGCTTCACGAGACGTCAGCGTAAACTTCGGGTCTTTCCAGGGCGAGATGATTTTCAGCGAAGGATCCAGTGCCATATAGGTGACTTCAAATCGTACCTGGTCGTTGCCCTTGCCGGTTGCGCCGTGGGCCACCGCAGTCGCGCCTTGGGCGTGGGCGACTTGGACCTGATGCTTTGCTATTAACGGCCGAGCTACACTTGTGCCGAGCAAATAGCCTTTTTCATAAACGGCCCCTGCTTTGAGCAACGGCCAAAGATACTGTTCCACGAACTCCTTGCGGAGGTCCTTGACGACGCACTTGACCGCACCGCTTGCCAGCGCCTTTTTCTTAATCCCAGCCAGCTCATCGCCCTGCCCTAAATCAGCCGCGAACGCTATCACTTCGTAGCCGTAGGTTTCTTTGAGCCACGGCAAAATCACACTGGTATCCAGCCCCCCACTATAAGCCAATACAACTTTTTCAGACTTGTTTTTATTCTTAGCCATGGAGCTTGCCCTTAATGAATTTATGCCCCCAGTCCCAGAGCTTTGCGTGCGGTATTACGAAATCGGCGGCAACGGCGCTGGGCATCAAGTGCTGACTCCTTATCGGCAGATTCCCCGGGATAGCGGAAAGTTACCGCAAAGTCCCCCTCGGCTTTGGCAACCCACTCAGCGGTCATCGGCTTCATACAGCACCTTTCCTTCTTCAAGAATCTCGCGCATAAAGTTGTCGCCCATTTGTATTCGCTGGCGTACCTTTTCAGGGGTTCGCACGAGCAGGTCCACTGGAAATTGCGGCCGAAGCTTCATACGAATCTCCACCGATTTGTCAACGCTTCTGCCATGGAATGGAGCGATAACCAGAAGATCCACATCCGAATCCTCGCTGACGGAGCCTTGAGCATAGGAGCCAAAGAGTATAACCCGATCAGCACCAAATTCCCGGCCAATCCGCTGGCCGAACTCTTCTATCTGATTCATCCTCACCATATTGCTGACTTGTCAACTCATTGATTCTTTATGCAGCGATTACAATCCCTTCGCGGCGGGCAATTTCGAGAATAGGTCGACCCTGCTCGGTTTCCCATTCCTTTTCACCACAAGGTATAGGCTCGATACGGTTATCCACCAACCTTCTGGCTTGCCAGAGTTTTTCAACAAGCGTTATTTCTCGCGCCCCATCAAATTCCGGAGCAATCACTACCAAGTCTATGTCACTATATTCATCTGCCTTGTTTCGCACAAAGGAACCGAACAAAACCGCCCGGCTTGGGTGAATACCCAAGCCCGGCAACACCGCAAGATAACTTTTTAGTGTGGCTACAATTGCGCTTTCAACCATTTCAGTATTTCCTCTACCAACCCAAGTTTCTCGCGGGCATATTCCAAGTCGAGCTGGATCTGGATAGAATCCGGGTAACGGCCTTCCAATTGGTACAAATCAAAACGATTTAGAAAGCTTGCTTGTTCGGGGTCCAAAGACAACCCGCCAATCTCAGCAAGCCGAACAAGGTTGTGTATGCGTGGCGGAACATCCTCCGTACGCCGGGTCACGTGCGCTTTGAGCGTCTTTTCCACGGCGAGATGCGCAAAGAAAAGGCAGTGGCGCAAATGGTCTTTTTCCAGTAGCGACTTCGCCGCTGCGAAATCCTCATCGCTGCTTGTTACCCAATAATCAATCTGCTTCTGAACATCCATACGTCAACCGACCAAATTCTCTGGTGAACCCGACGGCCATAATCCACACTTCATCAGCTCAACAAGAAAACCATGTTCTTGCTACTTCTAATATAACGATAATTGTCTCTGCAGAGCAACAGCTAAATGGTCCAATCTGAACGACTCACCTATATCCATTCCACTTTAAGCAGGCCAGTTTCGTATCCTTCAGCCAGTCTGCAGAATTCTATCTTTGGCAACAACGTCCTATCAAACGTGTGGTTGGGGTTAGGATGCAGTACGCCTATGGCACGCGGTGGCCTAGTCCCGAACGAACAAAGTAGTACCGCGGAAATCGTTTTTCTCGCCTCTTCGATCAAATCACCCGAATCCTTGCCGGCTCGAATGAATCCCGAGTGCCCCAGGTTGGTAGTCAGGTATAGGTCACCTACAGCTCGCCCTTCTTCAGGGTCTCTTCCAACAGAGATTTTCGGTCTATCAGTCAAGATATGACTTGCAGATAACCTGCTGAAACATGTATGTCCTGCAGTATCATGCAGGGTGCCAATCGCTAAAAGACAAGGGGCGTCCAAGTTTCTTAATTGTGGTGTTTTATTGCACATTTCATAGAATATTCTTTTCGTCAGGTCTTTAGGTGTATAGGTTTGAATAGGCGAGTTAGGAACTAAACCAGTACACCTGGTTGCGGCATCTATCGTTATGCATGTAACCTCAACGTAAAATCTTTTACCGTTTTGTAAGCACAGGAAGTCAGGACCCCCAGTGGATACGTCCTCACGGGGTTCAACTCCAGCGCAATGCTTGGATAGTAGTTCTCGTGTTGCAGCTTCGCAAATAGCACCTTCAGGGTTGGCTGTGAGTAGCTCTTGCCATTTATCGAGTCGTTGTTTCCCAAAAGTCTTCAGCCACCTTCGGTGTTGATCAATCAGTTCCGAGTAATGACATATTAGGTTATTAGCATCATTCACTACTTTTTACTCGATAACGAAGCCGAAACTATTTTTCGCATAAGAACACCGTTGGATGTTTGGCCGGTGAAGAGTTTGAATTGGGCGAGGGCCTGGTTGATGAACATTGAAAGGCCATCAATGGTTTTCATCCTTTTCTTTTTTGCCTGCTTCAAAAGCAAGGTCTGGACGGGGTTGTAGACCGTGTCAAAAACTGTCATGCCCCTCTTGAGATATTCTTTAGGTACAGGCGTTGCATCAACATTGGGGTGCATTCCGATACTGGTGCAGTTTATCAGCAACTTTGCATCCAGACTCTGCAAATCATCCAACGGCGCAAAGTCACAGTCAAACTCTGCTGCAAGTTTTTCAGCTCTCTCGACCGTGCGGTTGTAAATCTTGATCTTTGCGCCGGCGTCACTCAGGCCGGCTACGATTGCCCTTGCGACGCCGCCTGCGCCGACAACTGCCACGCTAAGGCCATTCAAACCATCGCTGCCGATCTTCAATCTTGAAGTAATTGCATCCAGAGCAGCGGCGTAATCGGTGTTGTAGCCGTTTGTTCGTCGCTCGTCAGTCGTCACCCCTGACTTGATGAGTAGAGTATTAACCGCCCCGATCTTTTCAGCCAACGGCTCGATAAGGCCATGCCTCTGCCGGACGTAATTAAGGGCGTTTCGCTTGTGTGGGATCGTTATGCTGAAGCCGCTGAAGTTCAGCCACTTTCTGGAAAGTACACTGTTCAAAAATAAGTCAAACTCACGCTGGCCGCCTTGCACCAGCAGCGGTAAATATAATCTGTTCATGCTTTTGTCTGCAAAACAAGCATTATGAATGGCGGGACTGAGCGAATGGCCAACGGGGTCAGCGATCACACCGAACAGTTCTGTATCAGAATCTATATGCTCATAACGGTATAGTCCCTTGAACTCCTCGACTGTCAACTGGCCCGGCGCAGTTGCGGTTTGCTCGTCGATGCTTGCAAAAGTCACGAAGCCGTTTAGCTTCTTTGCGATGATTCGGCTGATAAGGCCAGCCTGGCCCATACAGAATACGATCTTCTCGCCGCTGATACTGTGCAATAGGTCGAAGGCCGCAAAGCAATCATTGATGTGATTTGCGGTATAGACAAGCTTCGGTATCGCGACCGGATACACAGCTAAGATGTCGCGATACAGTTTGGTGATATTTGCGAATCTTGTCTTGAAATTGTGAGCGGACAGAATCAACCGTCCTGTCAGACTCTGTGACAGGGCGACCCTTATTCTTTCTTGGTTCTCGACGTTGCGGAAATTGTCGAATTCAAAGTCGATGAAATCGGCGCCGGCTTTCAAGGCGCTGGCGAGCACGCTGATTCGCAACGGCGCCGGATGGGGGCAGACACCGCCCTGGTTCTGGTCACGACAGGTTACGATTATCGGCACCTGTCGACCGGCAGACGCCTTGACCTCAGCGATCAAATTTCTGACCAAATCGACGCTAAGGTTTTCGAGGTAATCGGTTCGTAACTCAAGCATCTCGGCGCCTGCTGCCAGAGCCGCTTTGACCTGCTGCCTCGCTTGGTCTAAATTATCGGCCGCTATGGGAACTGCTAAGTATGTCATGGCAATTCAAACATATAGCGGCGGCCAGGCTCAAAAGCAAGGGCAAAAACGCAGCAGATAGCACGGTTAGTTCTGTTCTTGCCGGAAAATGTGCTTGACTGTGCGACGGAAAAAGTGTACAATAGGTTTTGATTTGGGGCTTGGAACCTGAAGAAGCAAAGGCATACGGCTTATTTTGTCTGAGTTTCTGCTAATCTTACAGGAGCGCTGCCGCGCAGGAGGTGCACCATTGTTACCAGTTTTACTTCGTGAGGAATAGAAAAATACGTCGCAGGAGCATTGTTTTTGCATCGGTTTTGGCACTGCTGCTCTTTGGCTGCGGCAGGGCACGGGCCCGACTGACGACGGCGTACGATGCCGAACAGGTAGTGACCGGCTGGCTCCAAGCGGATCCCCGGCCGCTCGGCACAACCCTCGGCAGGTGGGTAACGAACGTCGAGACCTTCACCGGCGATAATGGTGGGCCGGTTTATTACATAGTCTACCTAAAACCTTCCGGATTTGTGATTGTACCGGCAGACGATTTGGTTGAGCCGATAATTGGCTTTGCTGACGATGGCGCTTATGGCACTTCATCTGAGCACCCGCTGGCAGCGCTTGTAACTGCGGACCTAAACGGGCGAGTCGCAGCAGTTCGGGCTGAGGCCTACCCGGACGCAGGAATTCGAACGCTCACAGTTCCCGAGGTTCGACAAAAGTGGCATTCCTTCATAACCCTTGCAGAGACTACTAAAGATAAGCTCGTCTCTATGAGCGCGGGCTCAATACCTGATGTGCGGGTCGAACCCCTGATAGAAAGTAAATGGAACCAAGCCGGTGTATGCGGCAACGATTGCTACGACTATTATACACCCAACAACTATTACACCGGTTGTATTGCGACCGCCACAGCTCAGTTGATACGCTATCATCAACATCCGGTGACGGGGATAGGCATACATGACTTTACGGTCGAGATTGACGGGAGCCCACATACAGCATCTACACGGGGCGGTGACGGTTACGGTGGGCCGTACAACTGGAGCGATATGGTACTCGACCCCGATTGCAGCACAACAGATACCCAGCGAAGGGCTATAGGGGCACTGTGCTACGATGCCGGTATTTCCGTCAACACGGAGTACACCGCCGACGGCTCAGCCGCCGATACGCTCGAGGCCAAAGATGCACTGACCACTACGTTTAAGTATAGCAATGCGGTCAACGGATATAGGATGGGTCGGGATATCGGTTCAGAGCTAATCGCCATGATCAACCCCAACCTTGACTACGGCCACCCGGTCATACTCGGCCTTGCCCGAGAAGATGGGGGGCACGCTGCCCTGTGCGATGGATACGGCTACAGCGCTGAAACACTGTACCACCATCTTAATATGGGCTGGTCCGGCTACGATGATGCGTGGTATAACCTGCCGGATGTCGACGCCGAGTTGCACACGTACACGTCAGTCGTCTCGTGCGTCTACAATATTTTCGTGTCAGGCAACGGCGAGATAATTAGCGGCCGGGTCACCGACGCATCTGGGAATCCAATAACTGGCGCAACTGTGACGGCAGAAGGTAAAGGCGGTCCCTACTACGCAACGACGAACGCCAAGGGTATCTACGCCCTGGCCAGGGTTGCATCAGCATCAATGTTCACCGTGAGAGTCGCCAAAGCAAATTACCTGTTCACGGACCAAGACGTGACAACCGGTACTTCCGGTGCTCGCCGTGCCGTCTCAGGAAACCGGTGGGAGGTTGACCTTGTGGGAATCCTGGTCGGCGACTTCGACGCCGACAGCGACGTTGACGCTGCGGACCTTGCTCTGCTGGCGCTGGCCTGGCTTACTGAGCCTGGAGATGTCGAGTGGAATCCCGCATGTGACATTAACACACCGGCTGATAATCTCATCGACGCGCGGGACTTTGCCATATTTGCGAATAACTGGCACGCGGGCATCAAGTAGTACCATCACAAAATGCCCTTTCCTGAAAACGTTTGGCCCACACCCTGCCCGCGGCTTGCCTCGACTACTGCAACAAATCGTAGAGAACGGTTGCGTTTATGACACTAACAGGTTATCGTAACGTTGGGCCAGTTAGTGTACGTAGGTCAGCAAATACTTTCTGATAAGATTCAATTTGTTGAAATTAGAATGTTGAGACATGAGGTCGACATTCCGGCTGTTAAAGCCAGACGTTATAAGATCGAAATCGGCACAGAAATTCTCGGTCGACTCTGGCCCCAGATAGAAGCAGATTTCGGCCAGCACGGCAAGTTTGTTGTCACCGACGAAAATTTGGTCTCGGCTGGTCATCTGGAAAAACTGCTGGGCCAAAGAAATATTCCCACTTTCATAATCAGCCCAGCGGGTGAGGCTTCGAAAAACATTAATACCGTAGTCTCCATAATGGAGGGAATGGAAAAAGCTTATCTTGGAAGAGATACCGTTGTTGTTGCCCTTGGCGGCGGAACGGTCGGTGACATTGCGGGCTTTGCGGCATCAGTTTTCAAAAGAGGAGTCCCTGTGATCCAGATACCGACCACGACAGTCGCTCAGGCCGATTCGGCTGTTGGCGGCAAGACCGGCGTCAATTCGAGCATAAGCAAGAACGCGTTCGGTGCATTCTGGCATCCCGCGGCCGTTTACATTGATGTTGCCACGTTAACAACGCTGGACGACAGACAATTCAGAGCGGGACTTGTTGAGTCTGTAAAGCACGCGCTGATTGCTGACAGTGAGTATTTTGGGTTTCTCGAAGAGAATCTTGACGCCATCTTCGAACGAAAAGCCGGCGTGCTTGAGAAAGTAGCTGATTTCAATTGCAGAATCAAGGGCAAGGTGGTAGAGGCTGACCCGCATGAGCAAAACCAACAAAGAATTCTAAACTATGGGCACACTATCGGGCACGCGGTTGAAACTGCCAGCGGATTTGAACTGCTGCATGGCGAAGCAGTCGCTATCGGCATAATAGCTGCCGGCCTAATTGAGATTGAATTGCAACTGGCGCAGCCGGACAGGCTTGACCGAATCCGGAGAATCCTGGAAAAACTCGGTGTGCCGGTAAAATTGCCAAAGGATTTGGCCGAAGATAAACTCATCGATCTGATAAAACACGACAAAAAGGCAATTGACAAATGGCCAAGATTTGTGTTGATTAGTGACATAGGCCAAGTCCACTCTCAGGATGGACAATGGGCTGTTAAAGTTGGTCAGCAGTTGGTTGAGAAAACGCTGCGCAGACTTCAAAGATAATTAGTTGGTAACCGTTCACAGCGCATAAGTTGCGTTCTTGGTGTCATTGCGAGGAGTTTTGCGACGAAGCAATCTAAAATGTAACGATTTAGATTGCCACGGCCTTTGAAAAAGGCCTCGCAATGACATAAA
>DAOWID010000442.1 GCA_030641115.1 Planctomycetota bacterium
ACCGTTCACGAGAGCAATGTGGTATTTTATGTCATTGCGAGGCCCGCCTTTGGCGGGCCGTGGCAATCTCAATCGTTACATTTTAGATTGCTTCGTCGTCCGCTGCGGCGGACTCCTCGCAATGACCCCAAAAACGCAACTTGTACCCCGTGAACGGTTACAGCAATCGCTCGTTACCCCCGACTCGAGCGCCGAACAGCGGCGCGCGGGCGACAAATAAGAACAAATTATGCCAGAGAAGCCAGCCGCTGAAAAAACAGAACAGCCTACGCCGAGGAGGTTGGAGAAGGCCAGACAGCAAGGGCAGGTGCCGCAGAGCCAGGAACTCCCATCGGTCGTGACATTGATGGTGCTGGTGATGATACTGGCTGTGCTGGCGCCAAGTCTGTTGGAGTGGTTCACAGTGAAGATGAAAGAGGGCTTATCTGGCCAGGCTGGTGTTCTTGCCGACCCCAAGACCTTTATCAAGTTCATCAATGCCAAGATTGTCGATTCGATGCTCGTTGTCAGCCCCATTTTCGCACTGCTTGTTGCGGCATCTATCTTAGCCTGCGTTGTAGTCAGCGGCTTCAGTTTCGCGCCAAACGCCGTAAAAATAAAGTGGAGTGCGATAAATCCGGCGTCAGGCCTGTCGAAGCTGATAAACACCCATTCCCTGGTGCGTCTTGTCACATCCATAGCGAAATTGCTCTTCGTCTCGGTAATTGTCTGGCTGTATCTTCAGAATAAGCTTGATGCACTTGCCGCACTTCGATGGGCCTGGTCTGCGCAACTAATTGTAGCCGTCGCGAAGATCATATTCGGGCTGTGCATACGCGTTGGCATTGCGCTGCTGGCTATAGGGATTGCCGATGCCTTCTACCAGAAATGGAAATACATCCATGACCTGAAGATGACGCGTCAGGAGGTAAAACAAGAGCGCAAAGACTCGGAAGGCTCACCAGAGGTCAAATCTCGGATTCGCAGGATTCAGATCGAGGCGTCTGTGAAGCGCTTGCTTGCCGAAGTACCCAAGGCCAACGTGATTCTTATCAACCCGACACATGTGGCTGTGGCACTGCGTTATGAGGCAAAACGGATGGAGGCACCTGTGCTGGTGGCAAAAGGGGCAGACTATTTGGCAGAAAAGATCACCTCAATTGGACGAGCATACGGTGTGCCTATCGTTAGAAGACCGGAATTGGCAAGGACAATATACGCCACGGTCGAGCCCGGCAGTTCGATACCACAAACGTTGTACGTGGCAGTTGCGGAAGTGCTGGCTATGATCTATCGACTGCGACAGAAAAAGAGGAGCCCGCAGCCACGATAGACAGCAGAACTTTATTTATTGATTCCCGCATAATTAATGATGCAACACGCTGGGTATATAGCAACAGTGTCATTCCCGCGAAAGCGGGAATCCAGGTATGTCATTGGCGTTTCCTGGACTCCTGCTTGCGCAGGAGTGACAAGCCTTGACAATTTTGTGTGGCGTTAGTTTTACAGGTATCAATAGCAGCGTATTAAAGTGGGGTCCTGTGACTTTATATGGTGCCGAACCCTAAGGCGGCCATCTGGTATTGCATCATAGCGAGTGTTTTCTCAAGGCGGGTGAAGCGAGCCACCAACCTGGCTTCTCTTTTAACAAGGCGGTCTTCTTCAAGCTCAATCATTTCCTGGATGTCTTTTATGGTGTCCGTGACGTATTCCTGGTCGATTTGGATCGAGCCGGTCGTTACCTTGAGCATTCTGTCCAGCTCGTCCTCAATTGCACCGGCAAAGCCCTGCTTGACCCGGACAGTAGCTGTAAATGTACCGTCCTGGCTCAGGTCGATGCTAAGCTGAAGACTGTGCTCCGGATATACAGGGTCGCCGTTGTCATCGAAAGAGCTATCTCCGGTGACAATATTGCCGCCATAGGCTGCATCGCGGTATGTGGACTCGCTTGAGAGTCTGATCTGGGCGCTGGTGATGGCTCCACCACTAACCGTCACCTGGACATCGTAAGTGCCGGCTGTCGTATATTTACTGCTGGCACCGTAGAACTCAATCGTGTTGCTGTCGGAACTTCCGGTCTTATCAGCCCCGATTACGGCGAGAACGCCCATGAAGTCTTCGCCAATGGCTTCGTCGAACACGTTAGTGTCCAGACTCAATACGCCATCTCTGTCAAGTTCGAGGCCGAACTGGCCGGGCATTAGAAAGGTGTCAATATCCTCTATGAATCCGCTGGTCTGGGCGATAAGCGGTGTGCGAATCTGCTGCCTGATGCTTGAAACAACATAATCTCCCATCAACACGCCGGCAGTTTTTAGAACATCATTGTAGCCGGTCTTTTCCTTAATATAGAGAACAGCGGAGTTGTACGCCTCAACCATGGAGGTCAGTTCTTCTTTGACTGATTCGATATCTCTGGTCAGCGTGATTTCTTCTCCGCTTGCGTCAGTTGTATCGTGCAAGTGCAGCGTTACGCCGTGAATGACGTCATCAACAGTATTAGAGCTTCTGCTGATAAAACAATTTGTGTTGTCGCCTTTTGTCGTTTCCGAAAAAGTCCAACCGGAAGACGGGTCCAGGTTAGTCGTATCAATCGAAATCATGCTAACATCACCAGCATCATTCCGGAATGTAAATGTCGTAGGATCATCCTCGTTCAACTTCTTACCACTGACTATTATGTCATTAGGGTTTACGTTTGACAACAATTCAAGTGCATCTTGAATCTCGTTAAGTTTAGCATCACGCTTAATAGGAGCAGTCGTTTGTCCGTCATAAGTTAGGGTAAAGGTGCCCCCGTCCGCCTTGTCGGTCTTAGACAGCGTTTGCACCTCGGCAATTCCCGGTCCTGGGGGGTAGCCATCAACCTTGATTTTTGAGTCCTGAGCAGCCTGGCTTAGGATAAAATCTGCCGATGCAAAGTCTGTGAGATCTGCGGTTGTACTTCCACCTTCTGTTGAAACGGCCATGGTAGGTAATGTCAATGTCGCCGAAGAACCGTTGGCGTTGTAAGTCAAATTGATCGAGAGACTGCTTGTGCCGGAGGTATTGTCAGTCAAGACGATTTCGCCATTTTCAAGAGTTGCTTTGGCGATTCCATCAAAAGCATCATTTATCTCTGCAACAAGATGTTCCAGTCTGGTATTTTCAGTAAGGGTAAGATTCACTTGGGCTATAGCATCACCGTTGTGGTCGGTGCCGGTTATCTCAATGACTTCGCCACCCTCCAGTGGATTTGCTCCAAATTGGTCGAGGTCTATTATCTTAGAACTCAGCGTAGCATTATCAGTGTTGACGGTAAACGCACTGTCAGCCTCCCAGACTTCGGTACTGCTTGAGTTGACAAAGATTTTATAGTCCGTCCCAGCGTCGTTGCCATTTAGCACCAGATGATAAGCATCGTTATAGTACAGCAGGTTCGCTGTGACGCCGGGATTGTTCGCGTCGTTGTTGATAAGGCCAACCAGGTCTTCCAAGGTGGTGGTAGCTGTGGTTGTTATGACTGTTTCCTTATGATTGTAGGAATAAATGAAGGTCCCGGCCCCAACGTAATCCTCGGCGTATTCAAGGCCGGTTGTGTGGACCCATCGCTCGGCATTTGCTAACTGGTTGATTACGACCGTGTGATTACCTTCAAAAGCGTTATAAGATGCTTGAGCAGTCAGTATATCGCTGTCGCTGGAAGCGGTTGCAAAGGCACGAAGCTCACGGGCGTCGGAAAGGGCTCTAACCGTACTTCTCAAGGTTTCGAGCTTGGTTTCAAGTGTGCTCAGCGCGCCTTTTCTGTCGTCCCAGAGGCTTTTGCGCTGTTGGTACATATTGAGCCTGCGGCGTTCGACAGCCATTAGTTGAGCGATGAGCGAATTTGTATCAATCCCTGTTAAAAGACCTGGAAGACGTAAAGATGCCATTTTTGTGTACCTTTCTCTTGCCTTCTACGCTTTTTCAAAGGTCTCCAAATGCGCACAACATCTGCACCATTATCGGCTCTGTCTCTGTTATCGTTAAAAAACACCGCTTCCTAAACATCTATTCTGGATTTTCCATATCTGCACAGATTATCAAACAGCCTCGGGGACTATCCTTGTGTCGATCATTTGAAGCTCATAAAGGTCACTGTGTTCTGCGCACCACTTCTGCACGTCGATTTGGAACTGCTGTTTGGAGTTCGCAGTTTGCGATCTTCTTGCAGAACGTGGTCCCTCAAAATAATCAGAAATAAACTGTTTCGCCGCGGGATTGTTGTGATTTTGTATTTCCCTATTTAGATACGTCAGGCTTTGTTCTTTCATATCAATCGCAAAAAAGGCCATGGCTCTTAAGAGATCATAGTTCCTGAACCGCTCTACAATATCAGGCACCATTACTTCCATTCCGTTGAGCATATTGATGCAGCTCACATAAAAAGATTTATTAAATAATCTAACAGAATTCTTCAGCAGCTCCGGGATAACATTGTCAGCGAGCGGTTCATTCTCCCATCGGATGATATGGTCCTTGAACCTCTCTAGAAAATCTGAACATACACAGTTTCTTAATTCAGTCTTCATATCCGTGTTTGGAAAAGTCTCGAGCTTTTGCCTTATCTTTCTTAGCTTGAACTCACAATACCGACAGTATCGCATTCTTCTGCTGCGTGGGTCAAAAATGCGCACAAGCTGTGTTTGGCTACCTGGGTGTATCCTTATCAACGTAAGGTATTCAGGAATATTTTTGAATTTCGCATCGGTGTAATATTTTGCGTATTCGCCCAGCTTGGCAAACCAAAACCTATCCGAGGCAAATGGGTTCTCATCATAGAAGCCGATTTGCTCAAACAACTCCTTTCTAATAATGGCTGAGGCGTGACTCATTGCGTATTGCCAGGATGCGAATTTATCAGCAATCTCATTGTTCTCAAGCCAAAATTCATACGTGTCGGTATATTGCAGCCCTTTGAATTCATCAAGGAAGATGCGGGAGAAGGAACCTACAACTGCGAGCTGTTCATCCTTTGCAATCTCATTATGAAGTATTTCCAGTTTGGCTGGACTCATAATATCATCTGCATCCTGGATCACGATAAAATCAGAATTGGCCCGCTCAATTGCAAAATTCCTTCTTACATAAGGCCCCTCATTGTCGTGGAAGTAATAAGGCTTAATTCTCTCGTCCATCCGGGAGTGTTCTTCGATTATACTTCTTGTGTCGTCCGCGCTGCCATCATCCAGCAAAAACAGTTCCCACTGATGCATGGTTTGATTTCTGACGCTGTCCAGGCATTGTCGCAGAAATCTCGCAGAATTATAACAGGACGTAATTATGGAGACTTTCGGCCTAACTGGCGCTTGTGGAGGCGCAAAATGATCCGATGACGCTGGTACTTCGACAGGATCGTCTGTTACTTGGTGAGCACTTCTGGCTGTGGTGACCGACTGTAAGAGAGCATGTATCTTTTCGCTTACTGCCCTGATGCTGAATTTCTCAGCGACCATCTCTTTCGCCTTTCTGCTGAACTGGTTCCAGAGAGAATCCTCGCTCAACAAATGCAGACACTTCCGCGCAAATTCCTCTCCGGTGTCGGCGATAAAGCAGTGTTGACCATCAACAAAATCAAATCCTTCAGCTCCGATTGTAGTAGTAACGATGGGGGTCCCAACTCCGGCTGTAAGACCCAACTTGCCCTTCATACCCGCCCCGTAAATCATTGGACACACAAATAATCTATAGCCGGCAACGGCCGATTCCGCATCTTGGACGTAACCTATCACCTTTACATTCGGTTCTACTTCAAGCTCTGCTCTGAATTGTTCGTTGTTGAAGCCTAAGATATGGAATTCAACTTCTGGAGCCTTCTCGACAATAAGCGGGAACACTTCTTTGAGAAACCATCTCACAGCGTCAGCATTATGGTTGATGCGAAAAGAACCCAGAAAACAGATATGTCTTCTTTGCTGTAGGTCAGGTCCCTGTGCGGATATTGTGTGAATATTCGGGATCACGCCTACGTTGCAGTTCGAGCCGATGTTGTCGATCATGTCACGCTTTTCGACTTCGGTAACTGTGAGGACCTCATCGGCCAATGGGTAAAGTCTCTTTTCAGCCTCCAGGAAATACCTGGCCTCCAAAAGGTTTTCGTGCTCGTGCGAAATATTGAATTTCCTGATGAACTTTTTGTAGTGGAAATCCATGGTGTCGATTATGACCTTCGTTTGTGGGCGATTGCGCTTGAGCCACTGAGTGAGCTGTATGGCAAGGTTCAAATAATCGACCGACCACAGATTTGTTATCCATACGCAATCCAATTTTTCCACTTTGTTGAAATGTAGGTAGTTGCTAAAGCTGTTTACCGTTCCTAAAACTTTGATAAAATTGACCGCGCCATCAAAAGCCGCTTTATACCTCTCGTCATCTTCGTATCGGTTGAAATACAGGTGGTCAATCTTATGTCCCGCGGCTACCAGAATTTTCAGTATATGGAAAATCCTTAGATTTGAACTTCCTACGTCGAAGCCGGGTGTATTACTGTTTATGAAAGTGATTCTCAAAGGCTCAGTGACAGACGGCATTGAAGGTCGGTTGCAATCCAGCTCAGCCTTGTCCCGACTTTCTGTATGTCGCCTGTCAACCGGCTTGCTCAGCGACACCTTACGACCTTCAACAGCCTTCATTTGTTCTACATAACCTTTAAGCCAATAGCCTACAAAACACTCATGATAAACAGTGAAAAGCGATTTTAGGTGCCCGGCGATGTCACGCCGACCCGATTGTATCTGACTGTTCAGCAGCGATTCAAACTTGATAACCTTGCTGCTCCATTCTTCGAGAAATGGTGCATATTCACTGTAGTACCGACTGGCTGCGTCCTGCAAGCGGTATCGAGGAATGATTATGTCCGGATGTGCGGATGCCACGTAATGAAGGGCTCGACCCTGCATGTAACGACGTTGACAGAAACTCTCGAAGTCAACAGCTCTTAAGATATAACTTCTTGCCTTGGCATTATACAAGACCTTGATGTTTGTCGGCAGCAGACGACAGGCGAGCTCGGTATCCTCATATCCAAAACGCAATTGGCTGTCAAATGGTCCTTCGACACTTTTCAACAGTGACATTTTTGCTGAAATCAAACCGCCCCACCATTTCCACACATCATAGAGTTGACCGTCCTGCATCCTGTCGTATCCGAAGTATTGTCCCCCTTCATGGGTGATGTAGTGCATCAAAGGTGTCACTTCCAAATCCCCGTGCCAGTCCAGGTGTCCCAGGACAGCTATCCGCTCATCCGGGTTTTCTCGATGGCTATGTAGGTGCTCAGCAACCAGTTCAGGCCCAGGCACATCATCGTCATCGCTAAACAATACGATCTGTCCTTTAGCCGCGTTTATCCCGTTGTTGCGTGCCGCGGCAAGGCCGCTGTTTTCTTGAAAAATGTAAACTATATTTATGTTGCCGCGGAACTTCTCGGCAACCTCTTTTACAGGCGGCTCGGAACCATCGTCGACGACGATAACTTCAAAAGCTCCTTTAGGAATAGTCTGATTGGCAAAACCGGCAAGGGTCGTCTCCAATAGCTCCGGCCTGTTATGAGCAGTCAAGACAACAGAGAGCTTCGGAGCGCATGGCGTGGGTGCTGTTGTTGCCTTTGCGGTCCGTGTAGGACTGCCCAAAAGATGCTGCTGTGGTATGTCCTTGTAAAATGCTGACATCAGCACTTCCTGGGTGAAGATTTTAGGTGAGGCCGCCTTCGCCCTGCGCACTAATCTTTCCTCAATCCCGACAGGTAGCTGGGGCGAATCCCTGAACAGGTAGTAGTTCTCCTTGAGGAACTTTACAAAAGATATTACCCGCGAATAGTCAATCAGAGATTCAAATGGTGTCGACAGGTACTCCCGTATCTGTCTTTTCAAATCAGCCTGCTTGGCTTTGTTGAGCAAGCCTGTTTTCGAAAGGACAGAATCGCCCAACAATAGCACCTTTTTCTTTCTCAGCAGCGATTCAAAAGCTACCGTAGAATTTATGCTTACAACCAAATCAGAAATGTCAATCAGATCCCAGATGTTTACATCCTTGACCGTGATAAGATTTCTGTGCTGTTCGCTTAGCTTCTTGAGTAGCTCTCGACTTTTTTCTTTTGATTTAGGATGAGGTTTCACAACCAGTGTCGCATCTTTGGGCATCGATTCCAACACAAGTCTCACTGCTTCTGCTACGTTTTGAAAGTGCGAAAAAGCAGTAATGTTAACGTCGTCATCTACTTGCCCAGGAAAGAATATAACGTTTGAGCGCGAATTTATCTGTAACCTTTCCTTTAACGTTTGTTTGCCAGCAATTCTTGATGGCTGTTGCCATGCACTTGACCCTGACTTAACGATGTCCTTTATATAATCTTCAATCTTGATTCTCTCTGCAGGATGAATCGTTCGCTCAAAAGATGAGCCATCCAATGAACAGCGGGGGTTTATTCCCTCCTCATCTATATACCAACTGTTTGGCAGCATGCCTTTCTCAGCGTAGAAAAATGGTATGTGCAGCTTTGATAGAGCAATCCTAACCATTCGGCGTATGTCGCCCATCCCGTTCCAAACGATGACTACATCCGGCTGCAACAAACTGAGCACCACTTTAAACAAAGAAAGGCGCTTGAGTATCTGCTCAGGTGAATTCCACAATGAGGATTCCTGAGCACGCCTAATCAATTCTTCGGAAGTCATCGACGAGAGGCCATGATTGAGAAGATTCAGGCCGGCATACGATATTTTCTCATAGTCTATGACATTGTATTTTCTAAGTAGGTCAGCTTGATCCCTGACACCATAGACCGTACAAAAGATCTCATGCGAGCCTAATTCTAATGAGTCAAAGAATCCTCTGTAGGCTTCTAAAATCCATTGGTCAGCAGCTTCAATTGAGAATAAAATCCTTATTTTCTTGTTCATATCCAAACCAAAAAGCCAAGTGCCTCTCGCAAAAGTGCCAAAAACAGGTCATTCTTGTCTTACAAATCCATATTTTACTACCAATTATATTCTTTTATTTCACTATTATAGTTCTGATGGACACAATGTGGGAAAAACGGCAGATGCAACAAGATTGCCTTTGTCATAATTCAAACCGTCAGAGAGAACGAGCGATTTCTCCCTCAGTATTGAGTAAAAGTTACACTCATTTTTTTTCATAACTGCCTCTGAACGTTTATCTCAGGCCCGGCTGATACCTTCTGTTGTCTTTATTAAAAGCACCATTTATTAAGCACTCCCATTATTTCCGGCGTGGCTGGATGCTTTTTAAAACGACAGCTTTCACAGGGATACTTCTTTTTCTCAAAACAAATTAAGCTTCTTCGCCACGTCACTGCTTTAGAAGAAGTATAAGCTTTATATATTTCGTTTTCTTCACCGGTAAGTTTGTAAAGAACGAAATCCTTATGTTCGGGAGCATCACTTCGTAGATTACAACACGGCATGATGGAGCCATTGTAATCGACATAAAAATGATAAAAAGGTGAAAGACAAGGCGAAGTTCGTGCCCCTTCATATTTTATATCCACAAGGCCACCACGATCTGTTCCGTTAACAGAAAAGTTTCTGGCATAAAGGCGAACTTTCATTCCACTGAGGTCTCCAACATACTCCAACCAACTGTCGGTCTCGTACCGTGCCAGAGTCAAAGGTATATTTAACCGATGGATTTTTCGGTCACATAAAGCATAAGCTTCCTCATCAGAATATGTCTTAGATGTGAGATAAACCTGAATATTTAAGCTCCGAAGCCCGGCGCAATGGAGTTCATTTAAATATTCACAGCTCAAATGGTCTCCGTTCGTGTTCAAGTGCAGTTGGGCTTGAGGGAGGATTTTCGACGCTTGACTTAGCCGTGTCAGGATGATTTTGTCAGCTAATGGTTCATTATATCGGCTAAAGCTAACCTTTTTTTCGTATTCAATTTTTGCCAAATCCCCCAAAACTCTCAAATAACAATCCTCATCCATATAGTAGTTTTTGCTTCGCCTATCAATCCGGGAATTTGAGCAGAACCAACACTTACGATTACAGAACGAGAAAACCTCAATTTCAACCATGCAGATAGACTTTTTAAACAATCTCATTGATTGTTGCAATTCGATATCCGAAATGAAATGTCTCTGCTCGACAAAATCAAACGGTGTAACCACTAAGCCTTGTTTCAAGCTATTTATACTCATTCGTCTCGCTCCCGTCTTACCAAGCAGTTACTTGCTCTGAAGTTTCCCATCTTCACACCTTAGTAAATGGAATCTTATGCCACTCGTATGCCGGACCACACTATTAGCCAGGGGTTCCCAGGCCAATCGATACGGCCGGGAGCAAGTTTAAGTTCGCTAAAACCACGGATATCAACAAATGGTTTCTTGTTATTAAGGCAAATCAAGTGCTCTCTCCACGATACAGCTTTACGTGAAGTAACTACTTGGAAAATCCATTGAGCCGCCAATTCAAAAAAATAGAAATCGCACATCTTCAAATCGGCTGCCCTTACTTGCATTTCTCATAATGAACCTCTGGTTGTTGCATTCTGTTCCGACTAAAAGAAACCAAAATTTTGAACGATCTGTTCAGTAGGACAACCCAGAGCCGTGGCCTTGCGAACCTCCCATTCGGTTTCCATATTCTTCCAGGCACAATCAAGGGCGGTTTTCCACTTGTGTTGTGGGATGATTACTACTCCGTCGGCATCGGCCAATACATAATCGCCGGTGGAGACAGTGATCTGGCCGATTTGAACAGGTTGGTTCATCGAACGCATTGTACCCTCGTACTTCAAGTCAAGACAATAGCTACCGCGGGCAAAAATAGGAAACTGCAACTGGGCCAGTGCTTCACTGTCACGTGTGAATCCATCCACAATAGTTCCTATCGCACCCGACCGCAGGGCAAGGTTTGCATTGAGTTCGCCAAAATAGGCCCGCTCGGGAATCCCGGTGGACACGATGATAACGTCACCGGGCCGGATAAAATCATAAGACTTAAGCGATTTATAGACAGTCGGCCAGTCTTCGTTCGGTTCGAGCGGGTCAAGACGCAAGGTCTTGGCCCGTCCCAGAATTTTATATCCTGTCAGCGGACGTATTTGAGGAGGAAGAACCGAAGGAAAATCCAGCTCCTTCGATACATCAGACAACAATGCACTGCTGAGATACGGTTTGAGTGCATTAAGACCAAGATTGCTTTGAGCACGTCGGCCGGCACAGATAGTCTCGGCAAGTTCAAGGTCTTCAGGATAATTCACATCGATCGCTTCGGCTCCCGATAGCGCAAAAACAATCGCATCCCGCTGAAAACGCATCTGGGGCGCTGAACCGTCAGGACATTTACGGACAATATACAGACCCATCGCCTCAATAATCGTATCCGGAAGCTCACAACTGTTCGGAATACGCCCATACCCATACAATGGACGGTTATTTTCCCACCGATATTGTTTTTCTTTCCGGACCGCTACAAGACTCGTAGCCGAAAGATGATTCAAAAACTGTTCCAATGCTCGGTTAATGGTATTATGATCAATGAAAGGACTGGTGCATAAACACTGAATATACACATCGGCATTGACTTGAGAGGTCTCATAGGCAAACAACTTATGGCCGTCCGTTTTGTTCGAGGCCAGGTCTACAGGCCGCTTAATACGAGAAACCGGCAAGTCGCTCGCCAACTCGGCAAGCTCGTCGCTTTCGGTGTCAAGATATACCTGATCAATTTGTTCACACTCCAGCAATTGGCGAAGCTTTCGCTTGAACAGGTATTCACCGTCTAAAATACAAAGATTCTTCTTGGTTACTCGCTCGCTTTCAGCTTTAGCCGGCACAAACGCGACAATTCTCATTTTTTCACATCCTTCCTGCGCTCGTTTGCACTGTAGGTTTTTCAAATAATGAGTCATAATCAACACGGGGCAACTCTTTGAGTGCACCGCCCTTTGTGGCGTTGGCAAAAACGCGGCCGTTGGTTTCAAAAACCAGGCGTGCGGTGCGAAAGGCCTTAAACACCTTCTCCATAGGCATATCATTCCTCCGGCCTGCTTCGTAGCCACCGGTGCCGTAAAAATGGGTATTCTGACCTTGATAGTTGTAATCGCAACCGATGAGATAAACCTCACAAAAACCCATATAAAATGCCAACTGAACGGCTACATCCAGAACAACGGTATACCCACGATAAAGTCCCCGCCGAACATCAAGGGCGAAATATCCCTCATCCATACAGGGACTCCTATGAAATGGAAGCTCGATAACGGCTTCGACATTCACAGCATACCGATAGGCCCTGCAAGCAACAACATCCGCACGATAAAAACGTACACTTGCATAAGCACCCCGGATTTCTTGAGCGTACCGATTGTAAGTCTGCGGGTCAGACACAACGAGATATGGTATTCTTGGCAGGCCAAGCTCATAGGCCAAATAACCGCGATTCACAGCAAAAAACCATTCGTCTTGTAACCGGGTCAAATCACACTTCGCCAGAGAAGGGCCATTGCCTGCAATAAAACATCGCCTGCCGACGTGTAAGTTCGCGAAAGACTGCAACCACTGCAGTGAATCAACTTTTTTATTTTTTACTCCAACGTCCATCATTGTATGTCCGGTAGCTTCGCCCCACTCAGATTAAGCAGGTACGCGCTGAGCCTTGAGGAATCATTTCCTCCAGCCAAGATAATTGAGCAACGAACCGCTGCTCCAAGCTGTGCTTCTGTACTCACCATCGCTTTTGCTTGTAATCAGATATTTTTACGATAAGTCCTTATGGTCTTCCTACCTCTGCGGACCTGGTTTAGCTTATCATTGATGTCGGGCCTTTGAGACTTAATTGATACTCATGATTGTCCGAATCTTGCATTTCCTGATTGCCTATTTGCCACAGTATTCTCCCTTGTCTGAACTCAGTGAGCGGAGTTTTTGTCTAGCACTGCTATGAATCTCACGGAGCATGAGGGATGCACCTGCTGAGCGTTTGTTACCGAATATATTACCAGGCCGAGTCCATTTAGAGCGTTCCTGACCCTGCTGATGAGGTGGGGTACATCATAGAACCGGCCATGTCTGTTCCGGTACCCTTTCTTGCAATACAACACGGCATCCGGTTCAAATTCTATGCCGCCCTCTGGAAGCACCGCCGGGTCCGTCTGGATAGCGTAGTGCGAGAAGAGATACAATGGTAGTATACACACTCTGCCACCGGGGCGAAGAACTCTGCCCGCCTCCACGATAAATCGTATATCCGAGTCGCGCTCAAAATGCTCGAATGAGCAGTGCAGTCCCATCTTTGTCGCAAAGCCATCCGGCACCGGCATGGCACCTGCGTCACCGCCGATCATATCACCGTTAATGCCGGCCGGATATGACAGGTCCTGCTGATACGTTTTGCAACGGTACAGATTGTGATAGACTTGCACCACCGGAGAGTGCATACTCCCTACGTCCACGTATATATCATCCGGCTCGAGCTTCAGGAGCTTTGCCGCTAAATAGTGCTCCAGTGACTTCTCCGGGAAGCTCGATCCATCATACCCCCCGTAGTACCGCTTCAACTTATACAACTCGGCAGCTTCTATATATTTCCAATAGTCAGCAACATCTATTACAAGATCTCGAACCATAAAGTTGTTTCTCTTCAACTCAAGTTCAACTCCCACCCCATCTGTGTGAGGTATACCCCCCCTAACCTTTGGCTCACGCAGCAGAGAGTACTTGTATTGCCACTCCCTGTCGAACTGTTCTTCTGTGGATAGAGAATCCGTTTTGCAGAGTGTTGCACCTGCCGTGCAATTCGCGGTGATAGCTTCCCCACTTGGGGCACGACTCTGGGCCGTCATAATTCGATCCACCGTTTGCGCGCAAGCATCTACCGTGCCATCGGTCTGCCGCAGGTCCTGCGCTGTGGCCAAGTCAGAACCGCCAAACATGCCTCGGAATCCTCCCACCGTTGCGTAATGGAGCCTCTCGACCAGCGCAAAATTCTCATTGGCAGAGATGCTCACTTTCTCTCCCGAAGTCTCAAGGTCTTTGATAGACTCTTGCAACACCAGTTTATCAAAACTGAGAAGACTCTTGACTAAGAGCAAATACTTGCCCTTTGCCGCCATCGCCCCCGTGTCGAATGACTGCTCTTGTCTTAACGGCCTATCGGGATTCAAGACCTTCAGCACCGGCAGTAATGCTCTTAGCTGTCTTTGGTCAATCTGCAATCTCTGGTCATTGATGATGATAGGCTCGTAAGATCCGGACAGCTTCATTCTGGCCAGCGTGCGTAGATACGCACTGAGCCTCGAAGAATCATTCCCTCCCGTCAAGATAATGGAGCAGCGTACCGTTGCTTCAACCTCTACTTCTGTATTATTTATCATCGATGTGCTCCGTCATCAAGTATTACTACGATAGGTCCTTATTGTCTTCTTCCCTTTGCGAACATGCCTTAGCTTTTCGGTAATGTCAGCTTCCTGGGCTGTGATAGTCAGGCATAACTCTTCGTATAATTTTTGCAGTTGTCCTCGTCGATTCTCAAACTCAGGCAGTTCAAGAATTCCTGTCTCTGCAATTCTCTCGACAACAGAGCCTGTCTGTTTGCTCAAGAGCTCCACGTCACCGATCTTACCTTGCTGGGCCAGCTTTGTTTGCTTTTCCAACAAACCTTGCAGGTCATCCAACAGATGTGACGGTTCGTCCGCAATGTTCTCAGTATTATCAGTGCTCATTTAGCAAAGTCCTGCTTGTCTCGTTCGATAACGGCTCAAACACACTATTCTTGTGACTGGGATTCTTGCGCCATGGTGTGTTCAACTTCTTCCAGGAGATTAGCTGCATCCTGATTAGCAGGATCCAGAGCTAAGACGTCCAAGAGGATTCTTTTCGATTGCTCAAGCTGGCCGTCTTTCACATACAAAGCCGCCAGAGAGAACATGACGGAGGTATCGGCTGGGTGCGTGTCCAGGTACACCTGCAGATAGTGTATAACTTTTGCGAATGAGCCCATCTTGCAGGAAGTCTGGAACAACCCTAAAAGCGCTGTAATGTTATCACTGTCCAGCTCAAGAGATTTCATATATAACTCAAATGCCTGCTGGTAATCTTGCCTTTGCTGAAAGACCATAGCCAGGCCGGTGTAAGCCTTTGCACAGTCAGGGGCCAGGCGGCAAGCAACCCTGAAGGCTATCTCAGCATCCTCAAGCTGATTCTTTTGGAGTGCAACTACTCCAAGTCCGACGTAAGGCCCCGGCTCATCGGGTCCCAGTGACGCTGCCTTTTCGTAATAGTGTTGGGCCTGCTCATAGCGGCCAACGGTGGTATAGCAATCACCGAGCTCCTGTAAAACCTCGTAGTGTTGGGTTGAATTGTGTTCTGCAATGCTGTTGTCTTGGGTCATATCCATGGCAATTCTTTTCCCTTCAAACGTTTCGGAACTTCCCAGCTACTTTGAATACCTCTCTGTCTCGGCAGGTACCGGATAGTTGGTTGTACCAACCAGTGTTTGTTCGGCCCTTTTGAGCAGCTCAATTGCCGAGTCAAAATCGTTCTTATCCCGCTTGGCTTTTGCCTCAAACAGAAGCGTGTCCACCGTTGGCCGTTGTTGGTTGACTTCGCAGGCGAGCTCGGCTACTCTGTTGTGGTCGCCGGCTTTGAAAAAAGCCTTTGCAGCCTGCGTCTTCATCCACAGCTCATTCTGGTGACACTGTGCGATATATTCATACGTCTGGGCTGCTTCTGCCCATTTGCCGTCTTTTTCCGCTGACAGGGCGCGTTGAAGTAGATGGTCAAACTGAAAAGGTAGCTCTTCAAAACTCGGCTGCCTTAACGCTACGCCAGCAGCTTTTAGAGATTGACGGACCGACAGATTTGGAAAGGCATCACGAGCATACTGCAAGTCATCTCTTCTGAGAACTGCCGCCCAAAGCGTATCCGTGGAGCCTTCCAGTTCAAATCCCTCTCGGCTGATGGAAGTATTAATCAGCGCATAGAGCGGGTTCTCTACCCACATTTGCTCTATGGGCAGGCCGCTTGGCACTATTGCAATATACGTGCCGTCGCATTTGGCCAGGGCGGCATCGATCCGCTGGGCCTGAGAAGAGGATGGATCAACGGGCACAAGAACCATATTGGGCATGTCCGTGTTGAGCCTGTTGAAATCGGTTTGTGGTAGTGGTAGAAAAAGCTTGTAGGGATAGAACGTCTGTCGCCAGATAAGACCAATCGTTTCTCCCACTTGCTTGTCCAGTCGGTCCGCCACAAGAATGATAGACATATCCTCAATTTTTGGCCAGGGCTTGGCTGGCCTTGTCGTTCGTATCGCCAGCACGTTCCGGATGTATTCGCCTCTATCTTTGCGCCGCTGAACGGACATCCGGTCACATTCACCGGCAGGACTGTAGAATTCGCCCGTGATTTCATGTACGTGGTGAAAATCCGAAAAGAAGACCAATCGCCGGGTCATATCCCAGTCAATTAGGACGTTGAGCTGCTCATTGTAGGGCCCGGTTTTTTCAATCAGGTCTCTGCGGTGCATCAGACACACGTGCAGGGTGTGATTAAAATGCAGCATAAAGAAGCGGTCGAAATCCCGGCTAATATCAACCACTTTGCTCAGCACCTGCCGGCTGCCGTCGGGCATAACATTACAATATGCCTTATACAGGTCGCTGTATGCAACCTGACAGTCGGTTTGACTCTCCAGAGTATTGACCAGCGTTTCGATATGATTGGGATAGTACAGGTCGTCGTCGTCAAGATAAGCGAGGTACTTGCCCTCGGCTCCGGCCAACGCCTCGTTGAGCGAATAGGCCTTGCCGCGGTTCTCTCTTCTGTTGATGAATATTAGTCGGGAGTCATCATACGAATGAATTATGTCGCTGACATCTTGCCCGCCATCGTTGACCACGATGATCTGGAGATTTCTGTAACTCTGACGGAAGACGCTGGCCAGCGCCTCGCGCAGATACCGGGGCCGATTAAAAGTTGGAATAAGCACGCTGACCATCGGCCCAGCTTCTGCCTGTGTCCCCGAGTGCACTGCATTGCGGTCGGGGTCGCTCTCATATTTCCACTGTTCCACGATTACCTATCATTCCTTTGTTAGCAAAGCACTACACAATTCCACCGTTTTCACCTGTGTTGTCCTTGAACACCAAAGTGCCAGGCTCCGGAGATGATGTGAAATCTGCTGGGTCCACATTTAGCAAACTGCCGCTTATGGCGGTGTCACTTTGCTGCAAATCTATTTCGGCTTCGAGTTGGGTGAAGATGCCATTGATTCTGTCCAACTGTTCCTTCAGAGGGTAGTTCTCTCCGACGAATTTGCGATACCTCTCAGGCTCGTATCTATCGCAAAGTATCTGCTGACAGAATTCTTCCGAGATGTTAAATAGGAACTCTGAGGGGAATATCTCACTGGCTCCCGGAAAATTATGTATAACCGGTTTTAGCCCACAGGCCATAGCTTCCAGCAGTCCCATACCTTGACTTTCCCCAATGCTGCCGGAGACAATATAGTGTTTGTCCTGCAGCCAGGCGTTCATATCTTCCTGCCAACCATCAAAGAATACTACATCTGCAAGGTCGAGCTCTCTCATCATATACTTGGTGTACTGCTCGATCATCGGGTCCTGCGACACTCCGGCAAAGAAAAGTCTGTATTCAGGGTCGATGTAATGCAACTTCTGCATACATTGCAGAAGGAACATCGGGTTTTTTCTCATGTTTAGATAACCCGCACAGGCAAGATTCTTGCCTCGCTGTCTGTCGATGAACTTGAACTTGTCGACGTTGACCCCATGTGGAACTGTCACAAGCTGGGTGTGGCGCTCAATATCGGGTACTTGTTCAAGTAAAGCGTCCTTGACAAACGAGCTGCCGACCATGATCAGCATGTCTATACTTTCCCATTGCACTTGGCTTGGCCATGTATCATATATCTCAAATCGGTGCAGTCTGACGATATTCTTACAGACCTTTGGCAGTCTTGACGCTTCGGCGACCATATCCGTACACCGTTCAAACCAGCAGATATCACTCCATTTCATCAGCTCATACATCTCGTCAACACTTTGGCCGGCAAAAAACTGTACCGGGAAACGGCGTTCCGTGAACTCGTGAACGTCCGTCCACAACTTTCCATCATTGTTCGGGCCGCAGAAGAAACCAATCTTAGGCCTCTTACTACGAATCACATCAATCATTGGCCTAAGAATCTTTTGATCCGGCCAAAGCTGTAGTGAGCGAAGCAATATTTCGATAGCACCAGCCTTGTTATCCTGGTTCAGAAATACGTTTGCAGCCCTGTTAATTATGTCCACATTTAATATGCCCATTCGCTCCATGTCATCAAAGAGCTGTACCGCTTCGCTTGGCCTATTATCTGCGAGGCAGGCTTCTGCCAGGTTCCAGATTATTTCAGCACAATCACCCCGCAGGTTCTTTGCGTGGACCAAACGATCAATGGCTTCATCAGACCGGCCCAGACAGTGTAGGATTGCCCCTGCGTCGTTAAGGGCCTGCGCATCGTCAGGTGCTTTGCGAAGGTGCTCTTCAATAGAGGCAAGAGCGTCTTGATATCTGCCGGCTTTGGCTAATTCCATGCCCTTCCGGTAATAATCTGAATTTGCTCCCATTGTCATCTGTTTCACTCCTAATCTTCAAGAATCAATGAGTTCTGCAAAATTGCAGGTTAGGCATATATTATTTAAGAAAATCCGTTTTTTGATTTTCTTGAATAATCGCTTAACTATTTGTTAAGGAACAACTTACTGTTTACCAAGAAAAAATCAAAAAACGTTTTTTTCTTGTCAAAGTATGCCTAACCTGCAATTTTGCAGAAGCCTTTCAAAAATCATCCTGCAAGGGTAGAGACTTTGAAAAGCAGTGCAAATTCCGTGCCGCTAACTGAGATAGGTATCTATGTGCCATTTTGCAGGTCCGAGCACAAAACTTGCATAAATATCAGACACGCATGTTATTCAAACAGTCATCTTTCCATCGGCAACGTCTGTGCCCAGCAGCTACCTGATGAAATCCAGCAGCGACATAGACAGAAGTTTTGCAGCTACTGACAGCGACATTTGGTACAAAACTTCACGGCGGGAAATATCTATAGCTACTTGGGCAATATCGGCTTCCTGCAGCCGAGTCGTCTCGTCCTCCGTGTCATACTTCATATTCTTAAGGGTGTCCTTGAGATTGTCCAAGAACCCAATTCTCGAGCCTACAGAAACTTCAGTTTGCACCAAAAGATTGCTTATCTCTCCCAGAGAATTGAGTGAGTCATTCACAAGCTGCTGCAACTCGGTATCAGAAAGCCCTCTGTCATTTTTCAATATGTCCCGAATGCTAATAAGCGCGCCGAATACATCGTAGGTCCCGGGCGTGCGAACCAATTGGACTGACTCACTGGTAATTTCGGTGGCGTCCACATACAAAACCTGTCCGGCCGAATTCTTCACAGCCAAATTCGTGATATCTCCCTCGACCACAGTTTTATCCCCGCCATCGAGGCAAAGTTCATAGTTGCCGGTGTCCTCGTTGTAAGTTACTGTCAGCCAGACGTCACCGCGGATACTTGAAGTGCCGGTGCCGGCTTTTGCACCGGTATTGCCCAAGAATATGGGGGCGCCACGATCGTCCGAACGAAAGACATTGTCACCTACGTGAAATGCTGACGATTTCAAGCCGGGAGCCACTTCTACCTCTAACGTCTGGACACTTCCCTGGTAAGTAACACCGATAATTTCTCCACTGCTACGTTCCACCAGATACGGTGCTGAGACCGTATCGCTGCCGCCAAATAAGTATTGGTTGGCATGTTTGGCGTTAGCGAATGAGACTATCTGCTCCAGTATGTCGTTGATTGCTTCTGCAGTCCTTTGTTGCGCTTCTTGGCCATACGTGCCGCTGCCAACTTGAGTTAGTTGTCTTCTTGCCTCCACGAGCCCTGATGTCATGTTATCAAGAATGGTGGTGGAAATCTCCAGCCTGCCGATTATCTCCGACAAGGTGTCTAAATAGTCTTGAAGAGACCTTCTTTGAGAGTCAAGTCCCAAAATCCGATATGCCGCGGACGGATCATCTGAGGCCCGATTTATCCGAGCCCCGGTAGATGCTTGTTCTTGCAGGCGAGTCATTGCCTCGGCATGCAAATGCAGAGCAAAGTTGACATTTTCGTAAATGTTGTTCAGCGTTCCGCCCATCAAGGCTCCTGCAATACGTAAGCGCTTAGACAATTTCCATAAGAGTCAACATCGAGGACTGAATAGTGGTCAGATATTTCGCCATTGCCTGAAACATCTGCTCGAAAATCAATATTTGTGCGGCTTCATCATTGATATTGACGCCGCTCGTCTCGCTCTGTCTATTGGCGAGATTTTGAACCATAGCCTCGATGTTGTCCTGGCGCATTTGTTTGACGGAGATTTCCTGGCCGACATTGGCAACGAGCTGGCGATAAAACTCTCTGGGTGTCATGCCGTTCAGACTACTCATAGCCTGGTCCTTCAAGGCTGCCAGACGCAGTATGTTGGCATTGTCGGTCAGTTCCGATCCCATCGCAGTCGCTATCCGGCCAGGTGAATTGATTATGTCCGAACAAACCGCCATATCGGCGGCGCTGCTGCCGGAAAAGAATGTGTTGATTCCAACCGCAGCCAACACACCGGATGTATCGGTGTTGGCAAAGGCATCGATCTTAAAAGTGTCGCCGGCAACCAGTTCGCCCATACTGAGCGATATTTTGATCCCACTACATATATCGAGCTTATCACCTGCGGCGTAACCGGCACCGACACGTAGAGTAGTAACAAGCTCGCCGGCCCCATTTTTCACTTCAAGCTGCAAGTCACCGTTGCCTACCGAACCGCTGCCCACCACTGTGAACTCATAAGTGTCATTCTCCGTGCCAGTGTAAATGCCCGATACAGATATAGCTGGCGGCGTTATCATCGGGGTTACCGTCAGATTGTTCTCGGTAGGTTCAGGCTCAACCGCAGGCAGAAAATCAAATGTGTAGCCTGTCTCAGCCTGGATATGCAATCCGCCGGTGGCGGACCACGATCCAGTTAGACCGTCGATGGCATGGATCTTTGCAGCTACTGTCGTTAGCGAATCTGCTGATAGATCAACATCGATCTCGTGGCGTGTTATTTCTCCCGTGTTGGTTTTAATAACTCTGACATATATCTTGCCATCAGTTACAGGTGGATCAAGATCATCCAAATTCTCGCTTGCCGTCTTCCAGCCGGTCAGTTCGCCGAAAGAGCCCTCTGAACTTAGTCCCTGAACATGGTATTGATTCACCTGCTGAATTATCGCCTTTGCCAAGGCGTCCAAGTCATCGTGGATATCAGAAACAAGCTCATTTCTCAGCGACAATAGCCCGCCCAGCCGTCCACCTTGCATGCTCGTGTTATAGTTGTGCGCGCCAGCGGCAGCTATGCCCAGGTGATTGCTTGCGTCCAAGCCAACCTTCAATTCAGTAACCGAGGCGCCCGTCACAACCGCTATCCCCGCAATGTTGACATCGACTACGCCGTGTTCTCGGCTCTGGATATCCACACCAATCAATTCGGACAGCTTTTTTATGCACTGGTCCCTTTGGTCGCGCAGGTTGTTGGCCTGGCCACCGGCCATTTCCATTCTTTCTATGCTGCCGTTGAGCTCGGCGATTTGGTCGATCAGCACATTAATTCGCTCGATTGCATTTTCAGCCTCTAATGTAATCTGGGCCTCCAACGTGGTCAGGAATTCTGCCAATGTTCTGAATTGGCCGGCCAATGTCCGAGCGGCAGCTACAGCCTGGTTTTGCCAGATGATTTCCGAGGGATGAGCCGAAAGGTCTTGCAGTGCGCTGAAAAATTGGTCTATCGTCGTACTCAAACTGCTTCCAACCGAAAACTCTCCGAGTGCGCTTTCAATAGTCTGTAAGGTGGTTAGCTCCTGCGACACCTGCCCTAATGACGACTGCTGGCGGAAGACCTCCTGCTCTAAGAGCATGTCTATTATTCTGGTGACACCGGCGATATCGACACCACCTCCCAGCAGAACTGAGCCAACCTGCGACGCGTATGCAGGAGCCAGCTCTATTTTCTGACGGTGGTAGCCCTCGGTAGCTGCATTAGCTACATTATTACCAATTATCTCAAGCGCTTTTTGGGCTGCGCTAAGACCGCTCAATGCTATGGAGTAATTCTGCATTGCTTGACTCTATTTAGTTGGGTCACCATTCGGCTGCTTACCGCAAAATGGTGTCCGGCCACGATTTTTTCAAAACTGAAGATTCACAAGAGCCGTGTCAATTTGCTGTCTCGCTGCACCATCGGGATTGTACGTAACTGTCCCTGTCTTGCCGAGGTCGAAGATAGTCCTTAGCAGCAGACTATTAAATCTCGCGCATTCCGACAAAAGCATAGCTGTACTCAAATGTTCTTTCTTGAGTTCTTTAATCAATGCCCGCAGTGACGCCTTTCTATCGCTTATTTGAACCTTTTTTTGCTCTGGCAGTGTGGTTTCGAGCCTCGACAGAGTCATTTGCTTGACGTTACAGCTAAAAGCGCCAGCCAATTCCCTCCGTATTGACTGGCGTTTTGATTCGTTGGCAGCATAGCTATCAGCTTCGGCTCGGATGCTGCCAAGCAGTTTAGCCAAGGCTGTATCGTCTCGCTTGATGACCAGGCTGCGCAGCTCGTTCAATTGCGACAAGCTGTCGTGTATATGCTGGATGTCCTTGTCCAGAACAGCCAGCAGCTCATCTACTTTGCTCTCTATTTCAGTTGCCGTTGCTTTCATATTCTATTTCAGTGATTCTACCGTTGCATTTGTCTGGTCGGTGTCGCTCAAGGACCGGTATATGTCCTTCCACAGGCCGAAGCCTCCCTGATTTGCAATGTCCCGGGCCAGATAAAGCCAAAAAAGTCCCTGGATTTGCTCCGAAGCTCCATCTTTGTCAAAGCCCCAGTCCCCGATAGTATCTTTCATTACGTCCAGCAACTTGGTGAGTAAGACTGATTCGAAGTCTTTGGTTGCTTGTTCCTTTTTCGCTTCTGAAAGCTCGTCAATTTTGCCGGCTTGTCGGTCTGCGATCTTCTCACAAAATGAGATCCCACCAAGATCATCCAGTAGTGTCGACGGTAGTACAGGCTCGGTTAGTATCAAGTTGGTACTGTCCATCAGGATTATCCTACATTATGACCAGCTTGGCTTGGAGAGCACCGGCCCTTTTCAAGGCATTAAATATAGCAATGAGGTCTCGCGGTGTTGCTCCTATAGCATTGAGGGCCTTGGCCAGCTCTGAGACGGTGACTGCACGGGACATCGGAATCAAATGTGCATCTTGCTCTTGGACACCGACCATCGTTTCTGGAATGACTTCTGTCGTCCCCGCGTCAGAGAAAGGTGCGATCGGCTGGGAAACCTGTGCGCTTTCCTTGACCTTTACAACCAGACTGCCCTGCGAAATCGCCACTGCTGAGATGCCGACATTTTCCCCCACAACTATGGTCCCGGTGCGTTCGTTAATGACCACCACCGCGGGGACATCAACCACAACTTCCGGCTTTGTAATATCGGCAATGAACGCCACTATGTCTGGCTGACCAATTTCGCTGGGAACTTTCACCCTGATCGTGCCTGCATCAACCACCACGGCACTTTTGGGGTAGCTTTGGTTAATGACCTTGCTGATTCGCTCTGCGGTTGAGAAATCGCCGTTTCTCAGATTAAGCGTGATAAACCTATAGCCTGCAATATATTCGACAAAAGTGGCGATCTCCTGTTTTTCCACTATCGCGCCGTCCGGGATTCGCCCGACTGTTTGGTGGTTCTTCGTGATTGAGGCTTTATCACCCGTTGCCGCCCAGCCGCCAATCGAGACACCACCCTGCGCTATGGCGTAGACTTGGCCATCAAGACCTGCTAATGGTGTCGCCAAGAGCATTCCACCCTGGAGGCTCTTG
>DAOWID010000193.1 GCA_030641115.1 Planctomycetota bacterium
CGTGGCAATCTCAATCGTTACATTTTAGATTGCTTCGTCGCAAAACTCCTCGCAATGACCCCAGCAACGCAACTTATACGCCGTGAACGGTTACAATGCCTTTCCCAGGCAGTTTGTACCAATTCCATCTACGATTCCCGGCTGCGTGAGTCTGTCATTCCTGCGAAACTTGTCCTCGACCTGATCGGGGAGCGGGAATCCAGGCCCTCTGTGAAATTTGCAGCAATTACATTCTGTGGGTTGAACTGAGGCCCAAGGGCTTTCGTGAGGGTGCTCAGACAAAATGACTACGCAGGAAAACAGCGGGTGATGGGAATCGAACCCACCTAGCCGGCTTGGAAGGCCGGTGCATTAGCCACTATGCTACACCCGCTTGAAAATTGATTCCGCCTGACGAACGGCGGATCTATGATATTGATTATTGATTATTGAGTATTGATAACTTACACTCCTAAATCATAAGCAGTAAGTAGCAATTAGTCAATACCGAACTGCAATGAATACTCTCGAGATAGCCAGAGCAGCCAAGTCAGCTTCAATCCGGTTGGCAGCGGTCAAAACTGATGTGAAAAATGCCGCCCTAACCGAGATCGCCGAAGCCCTACAAGAACACTGCGACCAAATCGTCTCGGCTAACAAAGGAGACTTAGCCACTGCCGAAAAGAACAGTCTGGCCGCACCTTTGTTGAAACGCCTCAAGTTTGACGAAAACAAAATAGCAGAGACCATTGCGGGCATCAATAGCTTGATCGAACTCGATGACCCGGTGGGCAAGACAATCGCCGCCACCGAGCTTGACAAAGGTCTTGAGCTTTACAAAGTCAGTTGTCCGATCGGTGTAATCGGCGTTGTTTTTGAATCTCGCCCGGATGCCCTGGTTCAGATCTCGACGCTTTGCCTGAAGAGCGGCAATGCTGTCCTACTCAAAGGCGGAAGCGAAGCCGCGAACACAAATAGAGCGCTGGCAGATTTAATCGCGCGCGCCAGTGAACAAGCCGGACTGCCCAAAGGATGGATTCAACTCTTGGAAACCCGGCAGGATGTTGCAGAGATGCTGGCTCTGGACGAATACATCGATTTGATCATTCCTCGCGGGTCAAACGAGTTTGTCCGCTATATAATAAACAATACCAATATACCCGTGCTCGGCCATGCCGACGGCATTTGCCACGTTTACATCGATGGCGATGCCGACATTGACATGGCTGTCAATATTACCGTCGATTCCAAGTGTCAATACGTTGCAGTTTGTAATGCTGCTGAAACATTGCTGGTCGATGCTAAGACCGCCCAAGCATTTTTGCCCAAGGTCAAGACTGCATTGGAACAAGAAAACGTTGAGCTTCGTGGCTGTCCGAAAACAGCAGCGATAATTGACATAAAGCCTGCGACTGAAGGAGACTGGTCAACAGAGTATTTGGACTACATCCTCTCAATAAAGGTTGTGTCTGGCCTGGATGAGGCAATCGAGCACATAAACCGCTACGGCTCCGGCCATACTGATGCAATCGTCACTGCCGACAAGGACAAGGCAAGAAAGTTTATGGAGCTTGTTGATTCTGCGAATGTGTTCTGGAACTGCAGCACGCGCTTTAGCGATGGCTTTCGCTACGGCCTTGGCGCCGAGGTCGGCATCAGCACCAACAAGATACACGCCCGCGGCCCAGTCGGCCTCGAAGGCCTTGTAATCTACAAATGGAAACTGCTCGGCACCGGCCAAATTGTGGCCGACTATTCCGGCACTGATGCAAAGAAGAAATTCACGCATAAGAGATTTGATAGAGACCGCCCAGTTTAAGAAGAAGGGTAGAGTTTGAGTTGGGGCAAATTCTGGTATTTGGGGGCTTAAATGCGGATTTCGCAATTTTTTTTCGTTTGTGGCTAGAAATACTCTTGCAGTAGCGTATTTTATCCGATATTTTAAATTGGGTGCAAAATAGAAAATAAAGTCAATATGCGCAAGAAGGCTGCGAAATTCGCCTTTATATTATAAGGGAAAACGAATGTTAGTAGAATTTAGAGTAGGCAATTACAGATCTTTTCGCGAAGAACAGACGCTTAGTCTTGTTGCAAGCAAAGACGCAGAACTAGTAGGTGGTAATTGCGTTGACAAAGGCAAATTGCGACTACTGAAAGCAGTTGGTATCTATGGACCAAATGCATCCGGCAAAAGCAACTTTATCAAAGCGTTGGATGTCATGAAGACTATTATCTTGGATTCAGCGGATTATCAGCCGGGCAGAAGACTGCCTGTGCAACCATTCTTGTTTGACAACGAAACACGAAAGAAACCAAGCACCTTTGAAGTGACTTTTTACCACGAGGAAGTCCGCTATCAGTACGGCTTCAGTGCAACTAGCGAATGCATTCATGACGAATGGCTTTTGGCATACCCGAAAGGACGCGCACAAACATGGTATGAAAGGACATTAAATAAAGATGATTGGCAGTTTGGCTCTTTTCTGAAAGGAGAACGAGAGAAGCTGAAGGACAAAACGCGCGACAATGTTTTATTTCTTTCGGTAGGGACCCAATGGAATAATAAGCAGCTGACTACCGTCTACGAGTGGTTTAGAGAAAAGTTACGAGTTATGCCGGCCGGCACTAGTTGGGCACCAGTCACGGCTAAAATGTTGATGGATGTCGAAGTTGAAGGTGGTGAAAAAGCCAGAGAAGCGCTGTACCGACTTATTGAATGGTTTCTGCAAGAGGCAGACTTGGGAATATACGGATTGAAAGTTAAGAAAGCGAAAATTTCTGAGCCCAAATTCTTAATGGAGATGCCTGAAGGTTATCGAGATGTATTCTTGAAGTATTTTGAGAAACGTCCGGCAGTTAAAGTGGAAATGCTTCACAAGGATGTGAAAGCGGGCAAGGAAGTTTTTCTTCCCATACAAGAAGAGTCAGATGGAACAAAACGGTTTTTCGAACTTTCTGGGCCTTGGTTGCAAGCAGTTGCCATTGGTATGACAATCTTCATTGACGAGCTGGAGGCAAGTCTTCATCCTCTACTTACACGTGAATTAATTAAATTTATTCAGAATCCAAAGTTTACAAGAGAAGGGGCACAATTGGTTTTTGCCACACATGATACGACACTTTTGGATCCGGAATTATTCAGGCGAGATCAAATCTGGTTTACGGAGAAGGATGAACATAGCAGTA
>DAOWID010000217.1 GCA_030641115.1 Planctomycetota bacterium
AGTATATGTACAGTTCGTGGCAGGAACACGAAACGCCGGCTTATGTGTTCCAGCGTCGCGAAAATGATCTGTTAGGCTGAGAAGGAGGACAAGGAGATGAAGAGGGCGTTCTTTCTACTTATGATCCTATCATTACTCGTGCTGGGTTGCACAGCCAGGAAAGGCAGTGTGCACAGCATAACGGGTGCGACGCCCAAGATACCGGAGGTGGCGGACGCGAGCAGGTGGCTTGAGGAGCCGCCGGAAGAAGATGCAAGCGCCTGGCCCGAAGGACCGCCGCTGAGCCAAGAGGGCAGCGGTTTCCAAACAATAAACGCAAGCGGAGATAAGCCATATATTGAAGCCTATACGGACAAGAAAAGCTATCTGCCTGGTGAAACCATTCATTTTCACGTCTCGACGACCGCTGCAACTTACAGCATAGAGATTCGTGAGCAGAAATGGAGAAGAAGCGCAATATCTAAAGTCACCGACTTGCCTGGAGCTTATCATCCAGCGCCACCGTACGAGGAGCGGCCCTGGGCGGAAGGTGCAAATTGGCCGGTAAGCTACGGTTGGGTTGTGCCGGATGAGTGTGAGAACGGCAATTATCTTGCGCTTTTGCGCACAACCAGCGGTGAATATACTTACACGTACCATCCCTTCATCGTTCGGACTCGTGTGCCCGGGTCTCGCAGCAAAATCGCTTTTGTCATGAATTATAATACACGGCACGCCTACAACAGGTGGGGTGGCAAGAGTCTGTATTACACCAGAGTGCCCGGTGACGACCACAGGGCAGTGGCTGTATCGTTTCTGAGACCTTTCCATGCGTCCTCTGGTAGAGGAGACAACTATTGGGGATAGTGGGAAACAAGCAGTCAACTACAAGCCGACGGCTTTGAGCCTGAGTTCATCACGGAATGGGAGATTTGTTCCAATCCGGTGATTCTGAAGGTCTATGATGTTCTGGTCTTTGCTAGCCATCACGAATATATCTCCCGCAATACGTACGATGCACTCGAAACCCATCACAGTCGCGGTGGACACCTGGCATTCTTCTCCGGAAACGATATATACTACCAGGTTCGATTTGAGGACGACGGCAACACGATGGTCAGCTATAAGAGTTATGCACGGCGCGAAGACCCTATGATGGATGTCGATAATAGCCTTGTTAGCACCTGGTGGAGAGAAGAGCCGGTTAATCGTCCACCTGAGGCACTACAGGGTGTTTGCTATGTGCCGTACTCGTATTGTTTTGAACGAGAACACTTTATTGTGCAGGACTGTGACCACTTTGTATTTGAGGGGACGGGCCTGCAAAACGGCGATAGCACAGGGTGGAAGGTTGCTTCAAGTGAAACTGATTATATAGGACCTAATTCGCCACCTTTTATGGACATTTTATTGACGGCTCGGCGAGAGGAGATCCGCTCCGAGTACAAGAATAATGATTACGTGCAGGTTGATCATGTTGACGTGGCTGTCATCTATTACGAAGACAGCCCCGAGTACGGTTTTCCAGACGGTCGAAGTGGTCAGGTCTTTGCTGCAGGTACTGAACAAGGTTGGGGTGATGCCATTGGCTATTGGTCAGAAGATCATGAGACTATGCGTAGAATAACTTGCAATATCATTCAGCATATGGTTGACGCGCCGCCACCGCCTGCGGACTTTCAGGATTTGGGGGTGCTCGTGTCGCATTGGCTTGATGAGTGCGGTTCTCCCGGCTGGTGCGAGTATGCCGACTTGGACATGAGCGGAACTGTGGATGCGACTGACTTTGCGCACTTTGCCAGATCGTGGCCTGGTAATTGAATTAAGCCGGTCACAATAAAGCATCGTCTGAGACGATAGCTCGTGAATCGTACTGAACAATCTTCTATTGCATATCTTTACATACACCGTGATTTTGCTATTAGTAAAGGTAGCGCCGGAATTTAGTACATGTGAACCTGCTTGGCGACGGTCAGGGATAAGAGTATGAAAATAAGCATATTTGGGATGGGCTATGTGGGAGTCGTGAGCGGGGCGTGTCTGCTTCAGGACGGGCACGAGATTGTCGGAGTGGACAAGATCGCTGCAAAGGTGGCGGATTTGTCACAGGGTCGCTGCCCGATCCAGGAGCCTGGCGTGGCGAGACTTCTTGAGGAGGGACACAAGGCCGGTCGGCTCAAAGCCACAACCGAAACCTCGGAGGGGCTGAGACAAAGTGAAATGGTATGGATATGTGTGGGGACTCCTTCAGGACCGGACGGTGGAATCGATCTTTTATCGGTGGAGGCTGTTATCAAAGAAATCGGCCAGACACTGCACAATTCTGATGATCGGCCGCTTATCGTGCTGCGAAGCACATGCCTGCCGGGGAGCACAGCCAACCGGATTATCCCTCTCTTGGGGAAGGAATCCGGCCTGACGGTCGGCAAAGACATACACGTTGTGTTTCACCCGGAATTCCTTCGGGAAGGCACGGCTGTGAAGGACTTCTATGAGCCGGCGAAAATAGTGATTGGTGAGGCTCACGCTGGAGCAGGGGATGTGCTCTTGAGTGTGTATGAGAAATACGATGCTCCACGTTTTCGTCTGGGACTTGGCGAGGCGGAGATGGTCAAGTACTGCGACAATCTTTTCCACGCTCTGAAGATTACGTTTGCGAACGAAGTTGCGGCGGTAGCCAAATCTGTAGATGTGGATGCCCGCCGTGTGGCTGAGGTTTTTTGCGCGGACACCAAACTTAACATTAGCGCGCGGTATCTGCGGCCGGGCTCCGCTTTTGGTGGGTCCTGTTTGCCCAAAGACGTACGGGCAATTCTGCGATTTGCTTCGCTAAAATCGCTGCAACTGCCGATGCTCCGAAATGTGCTCGCGAGCAATGATGCACAGATCAATAATCTCGTAACACATATACTAACATATCGTCCCCATACGGTAGGGATGGTCGGTCTGGCCTTTAAGGCCAACACGGATGACATGCGGGAAAGCCCATACGTGAAGGTTGCCAAGGCGCTGATTGGCGAGGGGATAAAGTTGCGAATTTACGATCCGGCGGTGCATCCGGACCGGTTGGTCGGCAGCAATAAGGAACAGGTCCAAAAAGCATTGCGGCACCTGGAGGACTTGCTGGTCTCGTCTCTGGAGGACCTCTCGGCAACAGAGCTGATTATTGTGAACCATCCTACGGTGGATGCTGATTGTATTTACGGTTGGCTCAATGGCGGGATTCGCGTGCTGGACTTAGCTGATATTGAGGGCGTTGACCGCCACACTGAAGCTTACGAAGGCATCTACTGGTGACACTGAAAAGATGCACGTTCTTTATCTGCACCAATATTTTGCATCCCAAAAAGGAATGACGGGGACGCGGTCCTATGAATTCAGCCGACATCTCGTAGGAAAAGGTCACCATGTCACGATGATAACCTCGGGAGTGGCTAACGATGAGTTTCCAGTTCCGAAAGGGCTAAAATACGCAGAGCTGGAATCCGAAGGCATTAGTGTGGTCCCTATCGCCGCGGCTTACAATGATCCGCAGGTCGGTACCGGTATGAGCGGCTGGCAACGTATGCTAAAGTTTTATCAGTTCGCCAGGTTAGCTGGTCGTGTGGGCAGGAAGTTAGCTAAACCGGATGTCATCTTTGCTACGCATACGCCGTTGACCATTGGGTTGGCAGGCATTGCACTTAGCCGTCACTTCCACGTCCCCTTCGTCTTTGAGGTCCGCGACCTCTGGCCTGAGGCGTTGGTCAACGTGGGGGCGTTAAGAAATCCTTTAGCCATCTGGTGGCTGCGGCGAATGGCAAAGAAGATATACGCCGAGACGAATCATATTGTGGCGCTGTCACCCGGCATGAAAGAAGGGATCGTGCGCACGGGCGTGCCGGCTGAATGGGTGACTGTGATTCCGAACGCATCTGATTTGGATCTTTTCCGGCCAGATTTGGACGGTTCGGCCTGGCGCGATCGGCTCGGCTTAGGTGAGCGATTTGCCGCGATATATTTCGGAGCGATGGGCTTAGCCAACGGGCTTGAATACGTGATCGAAGCTGCTCGAATCTTAGCTGAACGAGGCAAAAAGCATATCGTGCTGGTGCTGCACGGCAGTGGGGGAAAACGGGCCGATTTGGAAAAGATGGCACGCGAATATAAACTTACAAATGTTGTTTTTAACGACCCGGTGCCTGACAAGGCCGAGGTCGCTCGTATCGTGGCGGCATGTGACGCCTGTATGACCATCTACCGGGCGGCGAAGGAGCATACATGGTCTCCAAATAAGATGTTTGATGCGCTTGCGGCCGGTAAGCCCGTGCTGATAAATGTTCCGGGCTGGCTGGGCGAGACCATCGAGAATAACAAGTGCGGCAGATGCGTGGCGCCGCATCGACCGGAGACTCTGGCTGAAGCATTGGAAGAGCTGGCGGACGATGCAGAACTATGCCGGCAGATGGGCAAGAACGCTCGCGCACTGGCAGAGCGGGAATTTGCGCGAGAGAAATTGGGGGAGCGCCTCGAAACCATTCTGTTAGAAGCGGTGGGAAAATCGTAAAGTAAGGGATTGTACGGCAGGTCCAGCGATCCCTGTGCAAAGAGCAATGGATTTTCGATAATCAGCATCTGTTGCGGAAAACCGAAACTGGCAATGTCACCCCTGCGAGAGCAGGGGTCTACGGCGAAAAAACTGGATTCCTGCTTTCGCAGGAATGACAAATGCTGTGTCTGCAACAGGAACTAATTAGCATATCCGTGTTGGAGATGTGCGGCAAGCTGATTTGATATATACTTACCGAGAGAGGCCCGGTGTGAAAGGTAAGGTTATGAAGATTATTAACGTTGTCGGCGCACGGCCTAACTTCATAAAAATAGCGGCTCTGTATAAGGCATACGCAGGCCGTAAGGATATCGAGCCGGTGCTGGTTCATACCGGTCAGCATTACGACAGACAAATGAGCGATCTGTTCTTTCGACAACTTGAGATTCCGGAACCTGATATGAACCTGGAAGTAGGCTCAGCTTCTCACGCGGTGCAAACGGCTGAGATCATGAAGAGGTTTGAATCGGTTGCATCAGAGCACAAGCCTGACGCGGTGTTAGTTGTCGGTGACGTCAACAGTACAATCGCCTGCGGGTTGGTGGCAGTTAAGCAGGGCATAAAGCTGGTGCACGTGGAGGCTGGATTGCGCAGCTTTGACAGGACCATGCCGGAGGAAATCAACCGTGTATTGACTGATTCTATCAGCAATTTGCTTTTCTGTACCGAGCAGAGTGGCGTAGACAACCTGCGAAAGGAGGGAATAGCGCAGGAAAAGGTATTCCTCGTTGGCAATGTGATGATCGACGTTTTGCTGAGAAACAAGGAGAAGGCAAAAGATTCAAACATACTGGATGAGTTAGGTTTGAGCAGCGATGATTATACTGTTTTGACACTGCACCGTCCAGCCAATGTTGACAACACAAAGGTCTTGGGCGGCATTTTAGACGCCATCGATGTAATACAAAAACGTATGCCGGTTGTTTTCCCGATTCATCCCAGAACTCGCAATAGCCTGTCTTCGACGTCACTTGGCCAGAGGATAGAGGACATGCGTAACGTTCATTTGACGGAGCCGCTGAGTTATCTTGACTTTTTGAAACTCATGTCTTCGGCAACCGTGGTGCTGACGGATTCCGGAGGGATACAGGAAGAAACAACGATTCTGAAAGTCCCTTGTCTTACACTTAGGAAAAACACCGAAAGGCCCATAACTGTAGAAATCGGGTCCAATCAAATTGTCGGCACGGCTACGGACGCGATTGTGGCTGCATTTGAAAGAACTATGAGTGGCAAAAATGCCGAGCCTCAAATTCCGCCTCTCTGGGATGGACATGCTGCTGAAAGGATTGCAGAAATACTCTTGGATAAGGTATGAGACTTCTGATTATTACGCAGTATTTTCCTCCGGAGATGGGTGCGCCACAGGCACGGCTTTATGAGCTGGCCAGGCGCTTACAAAATATGGGGCACAAAATTAGTGTGCTTACGGCTTTGCCAAACTATCCTACGGGCAGAATATTTAAGGAGTATCGTCACAGATTAAGAGTCACGGAAGCCATGGACGGAATAAAGGTTGTGCGCACATGCTTGTACCCGTCCAAATCCGGCAAAACCTTACCTCGGCTTTTGAGCTACCTTTCATTTGGCATTATGAGTGTGCTGCTCGGCATTTGGGGACTGGGCAGACAGGATGTAGTATTGATTGAGAGTCCACCTCTATTTCTCGCTCCATTTGCGCTGCTTGTAAGTAAGATAATACGAGGCAAGGCCGTGATGATGGTGTCGGATATTTGGCCGGATATTATCATTCGTATGGGTCACGCATCAGAGAAGAGCTTGTCAGTAAGAGCCATGCTGTGGCTGGAGAAGTATGCTTACAATCATTCTTATGCAGTTGCCTTGACGAATCCGGGGGCGTGCAGCCAGATTCGCGAGCGTTTTGCCAACCTGCGGAACATTACTGTGATATCCAACGGAGTTGATACGAAGATGTTCCGTCCGGAATTTCGCAACGGCGAACTTCGTTCTGAGCTTGGCGCCGGGCCTGATGATTTTATCGTTGGTTACTGCGGCCTTCATGGCTTAGCCCAAGGTCTTGAGGTAATACTCGATGCTGCACTGAAGCTCAAGGATAGGGCGGACATTAGATTTGTCATGATAGGCGACGGTCCCACGAAAGAAGAGCTTGTGCAAAAAGCGAAGGAAATGAAGCTCCCAAATGTGATGTTTTGTGATCGTCGCCCCAAAAGCGAAATGCCTGAAGTAGTGGCTTCTTTAGATGTCGGTCTTATTCCGTTGTCGGCGAGATTTCCCGGTACTATGCCCTCAAAGGTTTATGAGGCGATGGCTTCGGGGACGCCGCCAATCGTGGCGAAGGGTTGTGAGGCCGAGGCGCTGGTAACTCAATTTGAAGCTGGGCTCTGCTATGAGCCGGGGGACGCCGACGAAATGGCGACGGCGATTCTTACGCTTGCCGACAACCAGTCACTTTCGCAGCAGATGAGGGACAATTGCAGAAGAGTATCCGAACGCTTTGATAGAGACCTTATCGCCGAGCGCACAGAAAGGATGCTGGCCGCCGTACATGAGGGTAAGCCGCTGCCGGAAGTCGGCTGGTAGGCTGAAAAGATAAACGATGCCTTCAACACGTATACGCGAGTATGAATCAGCTTTCTCCGAGTGGTTAGGGGCGAAATATGCTTTTTCTTTCTGGAAGGGGCGTGTTGCTCTCTATGCCCTCTTAAGAGCTATGGGGGTAGGGGAAGGTGATGAGGTGATCCTGCCGGGTTATACGTGCGTTATGGATGTCAATCCGATTAAATATCTTGGCGCAAAACCAGTTTATGTAGATATTGAGCCGGCCACGTTCAATATCAATGTTGGTTTGTTGGAGGTCAAAATAACGCCAAATACGAAAGCCATTATAGCGCAGCATACGTACGGCTATCCCTGTGATATGGATGCGATAATGAACATCGCTGAGAAGAATAGCATCCCTGTAATCGAGGATTGCTGTCTTGCCTTGGATTCAAAGTACAAAGGCAAGACGATGGGTACATTCGGCGAAGCTGCGTACTTTTCATTTCAATGGAATAAACCCTATACGACAGGACTGGGTGGAATGGTGGTAACGAATGACGAGAAGTTAGCTGGCCAAATCGAATCGCTGCGGGCCAGTGAAATGTGCTTGCCCTGCCGCAAGGAAGTCTTTATGCTTTGGGCAGAATTGGTTGTGTATAGGCTGTTTATTTATCCCAGGACAACGGCATTAGCTGAGAGGGTTTTTAGGTATCTGACGAAGAAAGGGGCTGTTGTCGGCTCATCGAGCAGTAGTGAATTTCAACCTGAGATGGCTTGTGATTTCTTCAAGGCTGCAAGTGGTGTGCAGGCCCGTTCAGGGCTAAGACAGCTCAAGAAGATTGAACGGAATATCGCACACCGTGAATGGATGGCGCAGCTCTATGATGAGCTTCTCGAGCAAAAAGGCTGGCCTTGCCGCAAATACGACAGGTCGATGATAGAACCGGTCATGGTCAGGTATCCGGTGAGAATTGCTGAGAAAGACAAGGCCCTTGCGGAAGCAGCAAAGGCGGGGATCGAGCTTGGGAGCTGGTTTGAATGTCCGTTGCACCCGATTGAAACACCGTTGGCGGCATACGACTACGAAGCGGGAATGTGCCCGGAAGCTGAAAAGGCCAGTAATGAAGCTGTGAATTTGCCTTTGCATCCGCGGGCTAACGAAGCAACGGCTGAGAAGAGCGTGGAGTTTATAACCAAATTTACCCCGGTTAAGTGAGAAAAACGGTTTTGAGCCTGTGCGCAGATTGACAATGACTGCGTTACGACTAATATCTATGGAGGCAAGAGTACGCTAATCCGAGGTTAATCTATGGAATATAATGCAGTAGTTCATAGAAAATTGGCACTTCTGGATGAGATTGACCGGGCATGAAATTCGATGTAGATAGACTGGCGGATTTGCTCAAGAAGCAGTGCCCGCAGATTTGTTTCGCATTGCTGCACGGCTCTGCACGAGATGGTCAGGTAAGAAAAGCCGGTGATATTGACCTGGCTTTGTTTATTGAGGGCAAACCTGCATTGGAGCTTTATGAAAAGGTCTGTATGCTCGTTGAAGCAGTAGCTCCCGGTGCTCGATGCGACGTCGGGATATTGAACAACGCTGAACCCGTATATCGCTTCGAAGCGCTGAAGGGTAGGCTACTCTTTTATCGAAACGAGGAACAATACCTGCATTTTTTTTCACTTACCTGTCGTGAGTATGAAAGCCAGGTTGCTGATTATCAGCGTCAGCAACGCTACCGTCTAATGAATATCTAAATCTTGACCGTGCACAGTCAGAACCCGATTTTCCCCTGGTCACAAAATAGTGTGAAGAAATCGTGCAAACGCATTATTGACGTTTTTGTTTCACTGCCGGCGGTGGTAATCCTGCTGCCGGTTTTTGCCGTTATAGCGTTGGCCATTCGGCTTACGAGCAAAGGGCCGGCGGTATTCAAGCAGGAAAGGGCAGGGAAAAGCGGCAAGCCATTTGTCTTCTATAAGTTTCGAACCATGAAGCTCAATGTTGAGCCCTTCGGGCCAAGCCCTAAATCGGGCGATGATCCGCGACTAACAAGAGTAGGGAAGTTTTTGCGGGAATATTCGCTCGATGAACTGCCGCAATTGTTTAATGTATTGAAGGGGGATATGAGTATTGTTGGACCTCGGCCACTCTATATTTCTCAGATGGCTGAATGGGACGAACGACAAAAAAAGCGGCTGCTTGTAAAGCCCGGTCTGACGGGTCTGGCGCAAATTTCAGGGCGGGGGGAGCTAACTCGTGAAGAAAAATTGGAACTTGACGTTAAGTATGTGGAAGCGGCATCTGTTTTGACCGATGTAAAAATAATGATGGCGACTATTCGCCGGGTGTTTGACCGAAAGGGTATCTACGAAAAAAGATACTCAGAAACCGAATGCACCCGAGGAAAAGGCAAATAGCATCCAACGCCCGATAAGCAAATAGGGTAAATCCAATAGAAATGGAAACAGGCACTATCTGCAAATACCTGACAAAAATAGAGCAGTTGGAACAATTAAGCGAGCAGGAGAAGGGCGAACTAAAGAAAGTCACTGAGCAGTTTGCTTTTCGCAGCAATGATTATTATTTGTCGCTCATTGATTGGAGCGACCCTGACGATCCTATACGCAAAATTGTGATCCCTCAGGTTCGGGAGCTCAAGCAGTGGGGTAGGCTCGATCCTTCGGATGAAAAGAGCTATACGATTATGCCGGGACTTGAGCACAAATATAATTCCACGGCACTTCTGCTGGTGGGCAACGTCTGCGACGGTATATGCCGATACTGCTTTCGCAAGCGTGTTTTCATAGAGCCTCAGAGGGAGTATCTGCGGGACATACCGGCAGCCATGAAATACATAGAGCAGCATCATGAGATAAGCAATGTGCTGCTGACCGGGGGAGACCCGCTGGTTCTTACAACATCAAAACTTGAGAGAATCATCCGGCGACTGAGAGAAATTGAGCACGTTCAGATAATTCGTATCGGGACAAAGATACCGGCCTTCAATCCGTATCGGATAGTTGATGACGCAGCTTTGCTGGAGATGATAGAGAAGTACAGTACCGACTCAAAAAAATTATACGTGATGACACATTTTATTCATCCGCGTGAACTGACGGACTTGGCGGTTAAAGCGGTTGGGCTGCTGCATAGGGCTGGTGCGATAGTCGCCAATCAGGCACCTCTCATACGAGGCGTCAATGCTGAGCCTGCGGTTTTAGCGAAACTGCTGGCAAGACTGTCCTTTATCGGTGCTGTTCCTTACTATATTTTCCAATGTAGGCCGGCATTGGGAAACAAGGCTTATACGGTGCCGATTGAACAAGGATATGAGATAGTGGAGCAGGCCAAAGCGCAGGTATCCGGCTTGGCAAAAAGGATTCGATTTGTGATGTCGCATTCAAGCGGCAAAATAGAAGTTATCGGCAAGACAGAAGATTTTGTCTATTTCAAGTATCACCGTGCGGCTGACGACGCTGATAGCGGCCGTTTCCTGGTTTTCAAGTGCAATCCGAACGCCTGCTGGCTTGACGATTATGAAGAAGTGATTCACGAGTACCCTGCCAGTTCACCGTACAGGTCTTACGGGCCTGAATAAAAGCGGATTTCTTCAAGCATTAGCTCTAAGTCATTTGGATGCCCCCGAATGAATCGGGGGTATATTATTTAGCAGAATGACAATTCGTTGAAACATGTGTAACAGAACACTATGTGTGCTGCTTATTCCGATCTGTTGCGGGGCAGCGTTTGCGCTGGAGCCTGATGAGATCCTGGTAATAGCGAATGGTTACAGCGCAGAATCTGTCCGGATTGCCCGGTATTACTGCCAGCAACGGAAGGTGCCGGCTGAAAATATTTGTCGCGCGGCCTTGGGGGCAGGCTTTGAAGACAAGATCAGTAGAAACGATTATGAAAGGTGGCTTGCAGGGCCGATTCGCAAGAAGCTGTTCAGCCTTGAATTTGCCGGCAAAATCAGGTGCCTGGTAACTACTTACGGTATTCCGTTCAAGGTGGCAGGACGAGGGCCGATTAAAGGTCAGCAAGGCAAATTGAAAAAACTAAGAGAACTGGCCAAGCAAGAAAAAGAGAAGATCGGGCAGTTGGAGAAAGACGGTTCCGGCGGCTCGGCTGAGCACAAGGAAAGAAAACGTAAATTAGCTCAATTGCAGCTCAAGATTGACTATATCAGCGGCAAAGAAACAGGAGCGTCGGTGGACAGCGAACTGTCAATGGTGGTGTCCGGTCCTTATGATCTGTATCGATGGCGGCCGAACATGCTAAAAGACAACGTACTGGGTCTGGATTTTAGAACGCTTATGGTCTGCCGGCTTGATGGGCCTGACTATGGAATTGTTAAAGGCCTTGTCGATAAGGCTATCGCAACAGAGAAAACGGGTTTGGAGGGTGTCGCCTACGTCGACTCACGGGGAATCGTAAAGAAAGGTGTGGTCGGTCAATTCGACCGGTCTTTGCGAGATTTGGCGATGCTTATAAGACAGCGGGACATAATGCCCGTTAGAGAGGAACGAACAGGAGGGCTTTTTGAATCTGGGGCATGTCCGCGGACAGCTATCTACTGTGGCTGGTACAGTCTGAAGAAATATGTGGACGCCTTTGACTTTGTCGACGGCGCGGTTGGATATCATATCGCGAGCTTCGAGGCGGTGAACCTTCGCGATCCAAACAGCAGCCAATGGTGTCCGGCTATGCTAAAGGATGGGATAACTGCAACACTGGGGCCGGTGGCTGAGCCGTATCTTCATTCCTTTCCTGAACCCAAGGCTTTTTTCCAGGAGCTTTTCAACGGCATTTGTCTTGTCGAGGCGTATTATCGTACGAAACCATTTAATTCGTGGCAGTTAGTTTTGATAGGCGACCCGCTATACAGACCGTTTAAGAAACCTTAACTGTCAGGAGGTGACGACGTTTCGGTGTAACCGTTCACGGGTCAAATATGCCATTTTATGTCATTGCGAGGTCCGCCGCAGGTGGACCGTGGCAATCTAAATCGTTACATTTTAGGTAACCGTTCACGGGCCAAATGTGCCGTTTTATGTCATTGCGAGGCCTTTTTCAAAGGCCGTGGCAATCTCAATCGTTACAGTTTTGGATTGCTTCGTCGTAAAACTCCTCGCAATGACCCCAAGAACGCAACTTATACGCCGTGAACGGTTGCCATTTTAG
>DAOWID010000173.1 GCA_030641115.1 Planctomycetota bacterium
CTTTGTCCAAAACGGAAAAGGCCAAGAAATCCGGAATCTCAGGCATGCAAATGGCAAACACGTCTTCAGAGGTGACTTTATGCAAGGTGTGACACTCTCTATTGCGTTGGCGGCCAGTGCCGTAGTATTTGTTATACCAGTCAAATACTGGCTCGTAGTCTATATGGCAACCCTTGTGTGGTATCCTTCATACCTGACGTTCAAAATTGCGACCGTTGATTTTACTGCTGCACGGATCGTTATGTTAGCAATATATGCAAACTTGTTCCTGCAAACACATCTGCCCAAGCAACTCAGATCCATATGGCTCGATAAGCTGATCATAGTATATTTCTTGTGTCAAATCGTAGCAGGAATCTTTACGACGTCGTCCGTGATGGCGTTCCTTGAGAATCGTGGTGGGGCAGTTTTTGATATGGTTTTACCTTACTTTGCCGTACGTATGATAGTAAGGAGCAAGAAGGAATATCTGACGTTGTTAAAATCGATACTAATAATTGCCGTCCCCTTGGCGGTGGTCGGCTTCTACCAATCCTCAACCGGGCACAATCCTGTTGGTTTCTTGAGAAAATACCACGCTTGGAACATCACTCACATTGCAGTAAGAGCAAGGCATGGTTTCTACCGGGCCAATGTCACTTTCCCTGAGGAGATTATGTTTGGCCTTTTCTTTGCAATGCTCGGCCCAGTTTGCGCAGGAATTCTGGGCTATTCAAAAAAATACAGAACGCTTTGGTGGATAGGCTTAGGGTTGATGGGTGTTGGCCTTTTTTCATCCATGTCGAGTGGGCCTGTGCTTGCGGCTGTGTTATCTATCCCGTTTATCGCTTTTTACCGCTGGCGCAGGCATTGGAAGCCAGTGGCAATGATAATTATCGTAATGTGCGGCTCCGTAGAAATCATTAGTAATCGGCACTTCTATGACGTTCTTGGCGGATTTACGTTTAATCCAGCCACTGCTTGGTATCGCAGCAGACTAATCTCGGTTGCATTATATGAAGGGGGCATGTCAGGACACTGGCTGAGTGGCTTTGGCTATTTTGTTGACCCCGGCTGGGGACCTGAGATTGATGGCCGAGGTCACACAGATTTGGTTAATCACTATTTGTTGATCTTGTGTCGGTATGGACTTATAGGGCTACTACCATTTCTTGCGGTGGCCATCGCAGTAGTCAAAACGTTAGTCTATGCGTATAGGCTGACAGTATTCGTCTCAGACAGGTGGCTGGTTTGGTGCTTGGCCGCAGCGCTATTTGGGTTATCAGGAGCTATGGCATCGGCTTCACTATTTGGCCAGCCACGAACAATTCTTTACATCTTACTCGGCTTTTGTGGAGCGATGCCTGCAATAGTAGCCGCGCCAAATCCTATGCCAAGGCTGAGAACCGATGCTGATTTGCTATGTAAGCACGAACCTATGCTCTCATTTGGTGGTTCTGCCATTCGTTGATCATAGGCGGTGGTCAGAATGATTGATGTGTCAATTATTATAGTCAACTGGAACACCAAGCACTTTATCCAAGAGTGTCTTACGTCCATATACGAACAGGCTGGCCATGTCAATTATGAGATTGTCGTCGTTGACAATGCTTCGACCGACGGCTCAGCGGCAATGCTTAAGACCAAATTTACCAAAGTCGCCCTCATAGAAAACGATGAGAATCGGGGCTTTGCTGCAGCTAATAATCAAGGTATGGCTATTGCAACGGGAAGGTATGTCTTGTTGTTGAACAGTGATACATTGGTGCTTGACCAAGCCATTGCCAAAACAGTCTCGTTCGCAGACAATAACCCGAAGGCAGCCATCGTGGGCTGCCGTGTTCTGAACCCGGATAGAACACTGCAGCCGACATGTTTCATGTTTCCATCGGTACTGAATATGCTGTTGTCGAGCAGCTACTTGTACAAACTCCTCCCAAACAGCAAGTTCTTTGGGCGCGAACGGATGACCTGGTGGGGTAGAAACGATGTTAGAGAAGTCGATGTCGTGACCGGCTGTTTTATGCTCGTCCGACGGGCAGCAATCGAACAAGTAGGTATGATGGATGAGCGGTTCTTTATGTACGGTGAGGAAACCGACTGGTGCTATAGGTTCAAGAAGGCGGGCTGGAAGATACTCTTTACGCCACACGCTAAAATCGTCCACATTGGCGGACAGAGCAGCGCCCGGAATTCGACTTGCACGCCTGTTCAATTGAGACTGAGCATCCTTAAGTTCATAAGAAAACACAGCGGCAAACTGACACACATAGTCGCAAGCTTTCTTACGACATTATTTTTCATCGTTCGTGTGCCGGTTTGGCTTTTCATTAGCGTCTTTGCGCCCGGACGGAGAATGGAATCAGTTCTTAAGATACGTGGATACGTAACGGGCATCACCAAAGTCATCTTCTGCTGAACTTAACCGGCTTCGGCGGAACTTTTTTAGACAGGATTAACAAGATTTACCATTTTTTTGGATCTATCTGGTTTCATCCTGTAAATCCTGTCAAAAATACAAATTCCTATACATTTAAATTAGCAAAACACTCATAACGATTGAA
>DAOWID010000172.1 GCA_030641115.1 Planctomycetota bacterium
AAGCAGATGCGCTATGTTCAGCAATACAAGCTGAGCGATTATGATGCGGGCGTTTTGACGGCTGAGCGCTCGACCGCAGACTTTTTCGAGCAGACAATATCGGCTGGTGGTGAGCCAAAGCGGGTGTGTAACCTTCTCGCACAGGTCGGGCTGAAACTGGCTAATGAGGCTGGATGTAGCCTTTCGGAGCTTGGCTTAGCGGCTGAAAATGTTGCGAAATTGGCAAAGATGATTGATCTCGGCACTGTCAGCGCAACCGCCGCAAATACGATATTGCAGGAAATGGTAAAGACCGGCAAAGAGCCGGACGTCTTGGCAGAAGAGCTTAACCTGATCCAGAAGAGCGATGCCGGCGAGCTGGAGGCGATAGTTGAGCAGGTGCTTGCGGATAATCCCAAAGCTGTAGAGGACGTAACCAGCGGCGGCAAGAAAAGCGGCAAGGCGCGGGGCTTCCTGCTCGGCCAGGTTATGCAGAAGACCAAAGGCCAGGCAAATCCAAAAGTCGTCTCTGAAATTCTTGCTAAGAAACTTGGATAAGGTTCAGAATCCGCCGCAGGCGGACTGAGTATTTAGCCCCACGCCTGTCGTGAGCGCAGCCGAATGGGTTTGACGTACGGTTCTCACTAACAACTCAAACTGACCGGTTTTGAGAGAAGCATCGCTGTAAGTGTTGCTCTAATAAGACTATATCGCAATTTGTCATTCCCGCGAAAGCGGGAATCCACTCTGTCGATACGTTCCTGGATGCCTGCTTTCGCAGGCATGACAGGAGAAATCGCTCAATTTGAAGTAACAGGTTCAAATATGACGGAGTGATAGATAACAGGAGCAGAACATGAAGATAGAAAAAAGCAGCAATATTGCCAAGTGCCCGGTTGAAGTTGAGGGCGCAAAAGACACGGAAATAAGATGGCTTATTTCCAAAGAAGATGGTGCGGAGAATTTCGCACTGCGGATGTTTGAATTGCAGCCCGGCGGCTGTACACCGCTGCACACTCATGCCCATGAACATGAGGTCTTTGTCGTTGAAGGCCAGGGTGTTTTTGTTTTTGAGGGGCAAGGGCACGATTTTGATGCCGAATACGTGATATTTGTGCCGCCGAACAAAGAGCACCAGTTCAGGAACGCAGGCGACTCTGTCCTGAGAATGCTTTGCATCATTCCGGCCACGGCAATATAAGGCCAAGGCTGCAATCTTGAGGCTCTTGAAGCTGCTATAGTTGCAGCTACTAAACCAAGATGCGCGCATTTCTTATCGGACCATTCTCGGAAATTCCGAAGGCCAGGCAAATCTGAAGTTTTTTTTAATCTTTCCCAAAGAAATTGTGTCGCCTTTTTGGGCGGAATGTGTTAAACACAAGGTACACGACTGGGATTGCATCGTGGAAAGGTTGAGCGAACGGTAGGGCTCGGCTGACCGCTATTGTGGCGGCGAGCAGAGTAGTTTGTTAGACTGCAGGGGGTAGAACGATGCGTGATTCTGGCAAGAGGGGGAGAGAGTCCATTCAAGAGGCGCAGCAGTTGTGCGCACATGTAGCGAAATTGGAGCGCGTCAGCCAGCATCTCGCCAAGCGCAAAAGTGCCGACGAGGAGTTAGACAAAGCCTGGGGTGAGTGGGAAAAGACCTTCGATGCGACGAAAGATTCTATTATGGTCCTCGATAGCGAACGTAAGATCGTCCAGGCTAATGTCGCAGCGTCACGATTTTTCCGCAAACCCCTCGACCAGATAGTCGGCAAAACATGCTGGCATGTAGTTCATGGCACAAAAGAACCGCCCAAAGAATGTCCACTGAAAGAGGCCCTATACACAAAGAAACACGAAGAAACAGAACTGTATCTGCCGGAAAAAGGTGTTTGGATAGAGGTTTCAGTAGACCCTATACTCGATGACGAAGGCAACGTAAGCAGTGCCGTTCATATCATAAGGGACATCACGGAGCGCAAAAGGGCGGAGCGATCGCTGCGAAAAGAAAGAGACAGGGCCCACAAATATCTTGACGTTGCAGCCGTCATGTTGGTCGCTATCGACACTGAGCAAAGAGTAGGCCTTATAAACAAGAAGGGATGTGAGATTTTAGGCTACCAAGAGGAAGAAATCATTGCCAAGAACTGGTTTGACAATTTTCTGCCCGAAAGGATCAGGGAGGAAGTAAGAGCAGTTTTTGAAAAGTTCGTGGCCGATGAGGCTGATACACCAGAATATTATGAAAATCCCGTTTTGACTAAGAAGGGTGATGAAAGACTGATTGCCTGGCACAATACGATACTTAGAGACGAAAAAGGCAATGTTATCGCCACCTTGAGTTCCGGCGAAGATATCACCGAACGCAAGGCTGCCGAGGAGGTGCTGCGCGAGAGCGAGGGAAAGTGGCGGTCGCTCGTAGAGAACGCGCCCAGCATGATTATAATTGTGGACTGTGATGGCAGAATTCGGTCTATCAATCGTACCGTCTCAGGTTTTAATCCAGAAGAAGCGATCGGGACCAAGATTTACGATTATGTAGGCCCCCAGTATCACAACGTAGTAAGAGAAACCATCGAACAAGTTTTTCAGACCGGTGATGCTGGCAGTTACGAGATTATCGGAACTGGCCCCAACGGCTCGGACTCATGGTATGAGACCCAAATAGGGCCTATCAAGGACGATGGGCAGGTTGTTGCTGCGATGTTAATTGCCACCGACATCAGCCAACGCAAGCAAGCTGAAGAAGCGTTGAGACAGAGTGAATCGAAGTATAGAGAAACCTCAACGCTGCTTGAAACACTACTCAATGGCATACCCGATGTGATAGGTCTCCAGGACAGGCATCACGGAATGATTCGTTATAATGATGCTGGTTACAAGTTCGTCAATAGGAGTTATGAAGAGGTAAAGGGCAAAAAGTGTTATGAATTGATAGGAAGAGATGCCCCGTGTCAGATTTGCGCCACTACTGAGTGTTACAAGACAAAAAGACCTGCGAGGGTCGAGAAATACGTAGAGGAGATGGATGTCTGGCTCGATGTAAGGGCGTATCCTATCCTGGATGAATCAGGGAAGATTGTTTATGTGATTGAGCATCTTCGTGATATTAGCGACCGTAAGCGCACAGAGCAAAAACTTATTGAGGACCAGGTGCAGCTTAGGTCTCTGGCTTCGCAATTGACGCTTGCCGAGGAGCGTGAGAGGCGGCGTATCGCTACCGAGCTGCACGACCGAATAGGTCAAGCCCTGGCTGTCGCCAAAATCAAACTGGAAGGGCTGCGCCATTCTGTATCGCCCGACGACAACGGCAAAACCTTGGAAGAAGTCTGCCAATCACTCGGCCAGGCCATCGCCGACACAAGGTCCTTGACATTCGAGCTCAGTTCGCCAATGCTGCACGAGCTGGGTTTCGAGACCGCGGTGGCTGCCTGGCTCATCGACCAGATCGAGCGAAAGCACGGTATCGCAACCGAGTTCGTGGACGATGAGCAGCTCAAGCCATTGGATGGTGATATGAAGTCGCTCTTGTTCCGGGATGTGCGAGAGCTACTGATTAACGTTGTTAAGCACGCCCGCGCTAACAAAGTTAACGTTTCTATCCGAAGAGTCGGCGGCCAGATACACGTTAGCGTCCAGGATGATGGAGTAGGATTCGACCCTGGCCGAACAGGGTGGATGACTACCAAGGCAGGTGGATTTGGGCTCTTTAGCATTCGGGAGCGATTGGAAGAGTTGGGCGGCCATCTTGAGATTAAGTCCAAGCCAGGCCGTGGCTGTAAGGTTACAATGATGGCCCCACTGAAGGACGAGACAGCAAGTAAAGGCAAAGATTTTTGAGAATTTGCTCTTAGTCTTAGACAATTCGAGGTTTTGCAATGGTTGCGTTACAAGAGGCTGAGAAATTAAGTAGAGATATGGGGATCGATTTGTTAGGTAAGATGCCCTGGGGGACGCATATTTGCCTGTTTTACCAGACCAAAGAGGATTTGATTGAGGTCTTGGTGCCGTACTTCAAGGCAGGCCTGCAGAACAATGAATTTTGCACGTGGATTACCTGCGACCCTCTCAATGGACAGCAAGCCGAAAGGGCGATGAAAAAGGCTGTGCCTCGTTTTGGCCAGTACCTGGAGAAAGGACAGATCGAGATACTTGCGCACGGCGACTGGTACCTTCAAGAAGGCAAATTCGCTGTGGTGCGAGTCTTGAAGGCGTGGGCGGATAAACTCAATCAAGCCTTGACCAATGGTTATGCCGGGATGAGGGTGGCGGGCGATGCGGCTTGGCTCGACGAGCGGACTTGGCAGGACTTCTCGAAGTATGAACACGCTGTAAATGAGACAATCGGCAGGCATCGGATGCTTGCTATTTGTACCTACTGGCTCGATAAATGTGGAGCATCCCAAATCATTGATGTCGTGAACAACCATCAATTGGGGCTTGTGAAACAGGATGGCAAGTGGACGCTTACTAAAAACGCCGAGCGCAAACGGGCCGAGGAGAAGTTTCTTGAATACCAGGCGCAGCTTAAGTCCTTGGCGTCGGAATTGTTGTTGACTGAGGAGCGTGAAAGGCACCGCATTGCTACGGAACTGTATGACCGCGTCGGCCAATCTCTGGCGGCTTCGAAGATCAAATTGGAGGGACTTCGCCAATCTGTGGCTGGGAAAAAGCTTCGCGAGGCTGTGGACGAAATCTGTAGCTCGTTAAGTAAGGCGATTGCAGATGCAAGCTCGCTCGCTTTTGACCTGAGCTCTCCTGTATTATACGAGCTCGGCTTTGAGACGGCGGTGGCCGAGTGGCTTTCTGAGGAAGTCGAGAAGAAACACGGAATCGAAACTGAGCTTAGAGATGATGAGCAGATTAAGCCCTTAGATGATGATATTCGGGTACTTCTGTTTCGCGATGTGCGAGAGCTATTGGTCAACGTCGTTAAGCATTCGCAGGCGACTAAGGTAAGAGTGTCTGTCAATCGGGTGGGCAGCCAGATATGTGTCACTGTTGAAGATGACGGAGTCGGCTTCGACCCCGCTGAAGTAGCGTCAGAGGCGGCGACGCGGTCTGAGTTTGGACTTTTTTCCATTCGTGAGCAACTGGTACATTTAGGAGGCCATCTTGAGATTGAATCGGCGCCAGCCTGTGGATGCAAGGTTACTATCATGGCTCCACTGAGACGAGGAAAGATTACAAATGGGGGATAAACGTCATGGGCACACGAATTTTATTGGTTGATGACCACGGAATGATCCGCCAGGGACTGCGCAGCATGCTTGAGAAGCAGCCGGATATGGAAGTGGTTGGCGAAGCCGAGGATGGCCGCGAGGCGCTCGGCCTTGTGCGCGAGCTGCTGCCGGACGTGGCCGTTATGGACGTAACTATGCCAAACTTGAACGGAGTAGATGCTACACGCCAGATTATTCGTGAATTCCCTAAGGTCAAGATCCTTGCCTTATCCATACATTCGAGCAGGGCGTTTGTTGCGGACATGCTCAAGGCCGGAGCGTCGGGCTATGTGTTGAAGGAATGTACATTTGACGAGCTTGTCGAAGCCATACGGGCCGTGACCAGCGGTGGCACTTACCTTAGCCCCAGAGTGGCCGGCGTGGTGGTTAGCGACTACGTAAAGCAATTGTCCGATGCTGTGCAGTCGCCGTTAGAGACCCTCACCGAGAGGGAGCGTGAGGTGTTGCAACTGATAGGCGAAGGCAAGAACACTAAACAAATTGCCCTGCAACTGCACGTGACCGCCAAGGCCATCGAGGCAAACCGGCGCAAGATTATGGAAAAGCTGGATGCCCACAGTATAGCTCAACTCGTCAAAATAGCGATCCTTGGCGGCCTAACCTCTCTGGAATCGGCAGTCACTCTGCGCCGAAGGCGCTAATAACCACGTCTTGCGGACCACCCTTGTACACACGAGTGCTGGTGCTGCCCGCATTCTGCCCAGCAAAGTACCTTGGTATCTCCACATATCTTCACATAAAGCTCAAGAAAATCATCTCGATATGCCGATATATACTTACGATTTTTGTTCCGATCTAAAATGGGGGGTTGGTAGCCCGACAATAGGGTTCTGCCGATCCGATAATGGGGTTTAGGAAGACTGGATTTAGGAAAATCCTATTTGCGGTTTTTCTGGCTTCACTGTAAATACACAAAGCGAAGCGCAAAGACTCTCATTTATCGATAAAGGCGCTTTTTGGGAGATGGAGAGGGTGATAAGGTATGAACGACTGGTGGTCCATTGCTGATTGGGGGGCGCCAGTCCGCCGCAGGCGGATTGGTTGGCTGCCTCGCCGAGGGTTGTTGTGGAACAGGTAGAATAACCCGATAAGTATGCAAGGGTTGTTTTGCCATAGGCTCGCCCCCCATCCTTCTTTCACCGCCGACCGTGTCCTGCCGCACCGCCGTACCGAGTCCACAAGCACAGGTTTTCCTAACCCGGCGTAGCCGGAACCAAAGAGCATTAGATAAAACGCTGACGCCTGAGCGAAACCGCCTTTTGCTCATAAGCATCCATCTTATTCGCACGAGCGCAATCTCCCTGCCCACCCTCTTCGAGGGAGGGAGATTGCTTGTTCTGAAACTAAAAAGCTTCGCTGCTGCCGGGCCGATCAAAGCTGTCGCCAAATAAAAGACGATTTGGCACCATCTTTGACGCGGCCCTACACATTACCCATACTGTGGCCATTTGGCGCACAATACTTTTTCTAACAGCCTGACCCCGCGTACCTGGAACCGAAAAGGCTATTGAAATCATTATTGCTATGTCATAAAATAACGACCAATTATTAACAGCCCGTAAAGGGGAACATTTGCGCTATGAGTCCGACACTTTCGATCACCTGATTGTCTCAGGATGTTTTATGCCACAACCTTTTTGGTAACCGTTCACGGGCCAAATATGCCATTTTATGTCATTGCGAGGCCTTTTTCAAAGGCCGTGGCAATCTAAATCGTTACATTTTGGATTGCTTCGTCGCAAAACTCCTCGCAATGACCCCAAGAACGCAACTTATACGCTGTGAACGGTTACCCTTTTTGAAGGGACTCCATAGTACAGTTTTCTCTTACTCGCCCCTTGAACCCTGTTTGGGGCAAAGGGGGCTTTTTGTTCTCAGACCAACATCTTGTGACCGTTTTGCGCACGATTTCACCTGTAAGGGCCTAACATACGTATTGAGGACGGCCTTGTCAATCCTCTTGTCCGGCTCTCGGGCAGATTGAGCTTCTAATTAAACTGCAGAACCGAAGTAAGAGAATCAATTTGCCTGGATGTCTTGTCATGTTCAGTGTAAGCTATAGCCTATTAGTCTGTTGGATGATAACCATTAAAAGGCTTCTGCAAAATTGTGGGTTAGGCATACTTTGACAAGAAAGAATCGTTTTTTGATTTTTTCTTGTTAAACAGTAAGTTGTTCTTTAACAAATAGTTAAGCGATTATTTAAGAAAATCAAAAAACGGATTTTCTTAAATAATATATGCCTAACCTGCAATTTTGCAGAACTCATCAGGGCAGATGAGATCATGAAAGAAAAAGAAACGACACGACGAAACTTCCTGCAAACCGCGGCGGCAGGTGCGGCAGGGATTATTCTGGCAAGGCCAAAGGGCGTGTCCGCAGGGGCATTCGAGTCGATAAGGATTGAAGAGCCGTTTCACGGCGCGGTTCTGAACCGAAGGCACGGCACGGAAGTCAGCGGCGGATTGAAGATTCGAGTCTCAGGCCAGGCACCTCTGCGCGACCGTGTGATGGTCAACGGATCCGCTGCACGACGCGAGGGCACACGGTTTGTCTCGGAGGTCGTCCTGCGGCAGAAGGAGACAGAAATCATCGCCACATCGCATGGCAGCTTCGGGCGGCACGAGCATCGCGTGCGGGTGGTGTGGGATCGGCACTCTGAGCCGAGATATCGGTTCTCGATCGACGATAACAGCTTCTTTCTGCGTGATATTGCGCAGAAGAACTACGCCTCACTATTCGACTGCTTCTATTTGAAGAACCTCCGTGAGTTGCACGCCAAATACGGGGCACGATTCGTTCTTAACATCTATTATACTACGGGAGACGGATTTGAACTGCCGCAATTTCCCGGTCGTTACAAGAACGAGTGGCAAGACAACTGCGGCTGGCTCAAGCTGGCCTTCCACGCGTACGCTAACGATCCGGCTCGGCCATACCAATATGCGCCGCCCACAAAGCTGATTGCTGATTTGGACAAGGTGGCCGAGCAGATAATTCGCTTTGCCGGTGAGCGGACGTACTCACCACCCACCGTAATTCATTGGGGGATGGTGCAGCCAACGTCTCTAAAACCGCTCTTCGAGCGCGGGGTTCGTGTGCTCAGCGGCTATTTCCGGCGCCAGAACGGCATCTGGGATGTCAATTACCTGCTGGATGATGCGCGGAGCGAGTATCTCTCCCGCCACGATGCCCTTATGGACTTCGACAGCGGTATAGTCTTTTCCAAAGTTGATATTGTCTGCAACAGCACGCCCATTGAACGCATTGTGCCTACACTTGCGCCGCTCGCCAAAGACCCCAACCAGGCGGAAATTATGGACCTTTTCACGCACGAGCAGTACTTCTGGCCTTTTTACTCGCACTATCTTGGCGACCATTTCAAAAGGCTTGATGTCGCTATCCGTTGGGTGACCGAAAATGGATACAAGCCGGTCTTCTTCCACGAAGGATTCCTGGGCGGACCGGTATAGGTGAGGGGCGAAATTAGCCAGCGATAGCTTTCCAGCTTTGGCCAAGTTCCTCCATAAGGGTAATAACTTCACGAATCATTTGCGGGTCACGCTTTGTGTTGGCTTCGGATAGACGCCTGTTCATAAAGCCATACAGGCTACGAAGGTTGGCGGCTATTTCCCCTCCGGCGTCCACGTCCAGGACCGCGTTTAGCTCATTGATTATATCCTGGGCCCTGCCTATGTATCGGCCTTTCGCTTCATAGTTGTCTGCTTCCAACTCCTTGATTGCCAGCTTCATAAACTTGATTGCACCCTCATAGAGCAGTACGATGAGCCGGCCTTTGCTTTGGGTGGTGACTGCGGCATCCTTGTATGCTGCGAATCCCTTCATAATATCACTCCGTCATATATGTCAGGGGCTGAATCCCTGCGAATATGCCTGTAGCGTCCGTATGCCAGACCGAGTGCGGCTGTTTCTTACAGGTGCATTTAATTCATGAGGAGGTAACTGATGGTTTGTGGCCCAGTCACCTCCCCCGACCGCTGTTCAATGTTTGAGAAGGATTCGGCACTCGCTATCTGAGCAGCGCCAATGCCATCTGAGGCATCATGTTGGCCTGAGACAGCATGGCAACACCAGCTTGTGCCAGGACCTGCGTTCTGGTCATGGTCGCCATTTCGGTAGCCACGTCGACATCCGAGATACGCGATTCGGCTGCCTGCAGGTTCTCGGCCTGGTTGTTGAGGACCTGGATCGTGCTTTCCAGACGGTTCATCTTATAACCGAACGCGGCACGAGCCTCGTCTTTGGTGCCGATCGCGGTGTCCAGGGTTGCCAGAGCTGCCTTGGCGCTGGCTGCGGTGGTGATACTTGCTGTGGTAATGCCAAGACCAGCCTTGGTCATTGTGCTGCCCTCGACGTCGATCATATCGTTTATATCACCGAAGTGGATCGATACAGTAGCTGAATTGTCGAGCATCTTGATGCTGTTAAATTCGGTTGCCGTCGCGATACGATCGATCTCGTTGGCCATTTCGTCGAACTCGCTGTCCATAATGCCTCGCTGCGATGAAGAGTACGAACCGGTAGCTGCCTGCTCGGCCAACTGTTTCATACGCACCAAAGCCTCGTCCATCGTTGCCATGGCACCTTCCATTGTCTGCACCATACTGAT
>DAOWID010000322.1 GCA_030641115.1 Planctomycetota bacterium
ACAGAGGGCACCGAGGACACGGAGGGAAAGCAAGAATCAAAATGCAAAGAGCAAAATGACAGCGCAAAATCCAAAATGAAAATACAGCCACAGATCCGTTCGGCTCCTTCGACATTGCTCAGGACAGGTTTGCTCAGGACAGGTTTCAGAGATTTAACCACGAATTAACACGAAGGGGCACGAAGAAGAATTGGACGCGGATTGACGGGGATGGACGCGGATTGAGATTAGCCACGAATTCACACGAATTAACACCGATTTGCACTGATTTAACCACGAATTGGCACGAATTGGCACGAAGAAGAATTGGACGCGGATGAACACGGATTTTTTGGGCCACAGAGGGCACAGAGGACACGGAGAAAAGACCAATAGTCAATTTAATTGGACAGGATTAACGCTGATTTACGCGGATTTTTTGGGCCAGGAAGGGGACAGATTTTTCACATTTTTTGCGATTTTGGTCTTGACAACCAGAGGTTTTAGTGTGTAGTATTGGTAAGTAATAGGCTTCGAGGGTTGCAATCATGTGAGGAATCTTCTGCGGGCGCAGCCTTGGAGATGGTTTTTAGGGCCTGAGCGTACGAAACCTTTTATTTGGGAGGATGGGATAATGCTAAAGAACTTTTACGTGAGAGTTTTAGTTGTAGGTGCAGGATTTCTGTTGTGTTCAGCACCAGTCGTTTTCGCCGATCTGACAAATGGTGACTTCAGCACACCTGGCCTCTACGGCTGGACGGTCGAATCGGGTAATGTTAGTGACGGCGGTGGTTACGCGCTTTTCCAGGAACATCCAGTTGACATGTTGAGTTCGCTGGTTCAAGAGTTTACTCTACCGGCATTAGCTTTGGAGCTTTCTTTTGATGTGGCAATGTCATCTGTTCCTGGTGGAGATCACGAATCCTGGCCTGATGCGTTCATGGCATTGTTGTTAGACCCTTTAACATTCGGTCCGCTGATTTCTAATCCCGGTTATACGGAATTCTATTACCTGGATAATACGGGATATCTCGAAACGGTGGCAACGGTGTCAGGCAACAATGTCAGCCTTGATGTGTCGAGTCTGGCTGGGTTGGATGTGTTTCTAGCTTTCGACCTTTTGGGCGGGGACGATGGAATGCTGACCAGCGTTGAGCTGGATAATGTGAATGTTTCGGTCGTGCCGGCTCCGGGCGCGTTGCTGCTGGGGCTTATCGGGATAGGTACGGTAGGCACTTTGCGCAGATCAAGGATGTGTGTTGTGAAAGAATGATTAGACGAAAGGAGAAAGAAGAAGATGTCAAAGAAAACCTTCTCAAATATGCTGGTAGGTGGAATTCTGTCACTTCTGGTAATAGTCTTGGCAGCTTCCTCGGTGTTGGCAGAGGGACCATACTATGCAACTAAAGAAGAAGCTGTTTCACATGTTCCAACTTTTATTGTACCTAAAGATTGTTTTGTGTGGAAAGACGGACCTGATCCTAGTAAGCCATGGAGGGTGATTGAAGGTACAGGTTGCGCACATTGGGTTGCTCACGAGCTAGTTCTCGGAACATTTCCTAGCCCGTGGCTAAGATGGGAAATGGGTGAAATAGAACCGCCGCTTCCTGAGGAGGCATGGGATGTATGCTATGACGGATTTTATATTAACGTTGGAAATGTTATTCAAGGACGAAAAGAGGTTGAAATAAAAGATGCCAAAGTTGGTGACATTTGGACGCGTAGCGATTTGGGCCATTGCGGGATCGTCCGTCAAGTTGGAAGTGGCCAAGTGTTGATTGAACATTGTTCAGACATAGCCGGGGGCCTTATCGAAGAGTGGGTGACTTCAGGAAAATGCTGGCGCATATACGCAGTAAGTATAACACCACTGAGCTTTGTAGGCATGCAGGAACAGGAGGTAAATTGTGGCGCTACCGAAGATGGGGGCGGCTCTGTATACGTCAGTCAGCAGCAGTGGGCCGAGGGAGAGGGCGATAGCTGGGTGTTCTGGATGTATCAGGATTTCTATGTTGGTATCACGCTCGACGAGGTGCTCGTTCACGGGTGGCAGGAGCTTTTCGGTGACTCTGAAAATCTAGCGCTATTTAGCAGTGGGGGCACATATGCTATTGAGAATTGGTCTTGGTACTCTATGTCGGAAGGTACACAACACGCCTACGGAGAGTTTCAGATAACCTCGGATACACCCTGGCAACTGGATATCGAATTCTCAGGCGAAAAGTACGGGGGGTCCACTCTATCGATGAATGCATCTATTTATGATTCGGATTGGAACCTTGTTCAAAATGTTGGACGCAGTGTCTCGTGGGATAGCGATTGGTCCGGTCCAGAGTACGACAGCGCCGTTTTCCCGACCGGGACATACTACTTGACTCTTGATGTGCAGACCCAAACTCAGGTGTCAGTGTCGGGGCCACCTGAACCGGGAGAAGAACCCCAGCGCGTGGAGTCCTTTGCTAAAGGCCAGATTTCAGCCGATGTGACAGCATGGCCAAAACCGGAATCTGACCTTGATCTATACTGGCTTGCTAAGGCCATCATGAACGAGGCTGATGGTAAGATGAGTATAGAGCAAGAGGCTGTTGGATGGACTGTATTAAACCGCCTCAGTCAGCCTTGGAGGTTTGGATACAGTATACGAGAGGTCGTTTTAGACGGGTATGAACCGTACTGGACGGAACCTCACAAGGAACCAAATGATGCAATGGTAGAATTGGCGGAAGACCTTCTGGAAGGGAATATTCCAGATCCTACTGACGGCGCGACGCATTTCTTTTCTCCGATATCGATGACAAGCGGATATGGGCCCTACAAAATCCCTGGAACGAATGAGTATGGTCTGATTCCCAATTGGGTGATACCTATAGGATATACCGAGCAATCACCTCCACCTTCGGACTGGGTAATGCTCCCACTTTACAAAACGATAGATTGGCCTACGACAGAATGGATCGGGAGCCTAGACCAACCAGGAAGAAATTACTATTTCATGTTTTACCGGCCTTGGATGCAACAGATTCTTGCATCAATACAGAGTCCAGGCGAATTGAGGGCGTACGATTCGGAAGGACGGGTGACCGGCGTCGTCAATGGAACGGTAGTGAGCGAGATACCGGGCTCTGAATACTTGAATAACACAATCGTCATAAACTTTCCTGACGACTATTATCTATACGAGGTGGCAGGGACGTCTGATGGTGTATATGGCTTGACGGTCACTGCCGTTACAAAACATGAAGATATTACATTTGTTGCTACAGGAATTCCTACGTCGGGCAATGCGGTTCACGAATACGAGATCGATTGGGAAGGCGTTTCTGCCGGTGAAGAAGGCGTTCTTCTACAGGTTGATTCTGACGGTGACGGTACGTTTGAACAGACCATAAGTACAGGGGCAACGCTTCAGGCGCCGGCTAACCTTGATGAATATACCGAGACAACCCTTGGCCGAGTGGGTTATGACCGTCGGACAAGACAGTTCAGTGTAAATGCTACCGTTACAAATACATCGAGCACGGCAATTGGCAGTCCGGTTTGGCTTGTGATCGAGAGCATTAGCAACATGAGCGTCACACTGGCTAATAGTGACGGCACAAGTATTGACGGCAAGGAATACATCGATTTGTCAGGTCTGTTGGGCAATGGGCAGCTTGATCCTGGAGAGAGCGTAAGGACGCGGGTATATTTCAACAATCCAACCCGAGTGCGGTTCAATTTCACGTCGAGCGTTCGGGGAATAATTTTGCCTTAGTAGTCTGTCAAATTTGATTTTAGAAGCGGGCCGCGGCCACAGCACCGTCAGGTGTGCTGTGGAGTGCCGGGGCTAATCGAGGTTGTGTTTAACAAACTCGAAGGACCGAAATCCAAAATCTTCAAACAGCATCCATCCAAAAGTGCCCCAGGCACAGGTCCTGGGGCTAATCAAGGGCCCGGGCACGGGTGCGTACCAAAGAGGGCCCCGGCCATAGGTGCCCGGGTGTTGTGCGATATGGATTCCGACCGTCGACGTCTCGGCTCAACTCAACAGGCCGTAGTCTTGTAGTGCTTGTTTGAGAGTGGCTTTCTTACTCTCTTCCAGCGGCGTCATCGGCAGTCGCAATTCTTCGGAGGCCATATTGAGCATTGCCACAGCCGCCTTGATAGGTATGGGGTTGGTGGCCAAGCTCAGCATATTCTTGGACAGCTTAAACAGTGGTGCAGAGAACGAGAGCCCCGTCCCATGCTCTATGAGGCGAATGAGAAAAAAAGCGAATTCGGCCTAAGACATCATCCAGGTTGCTTTCTGAGAAGTACATCGAATTCCGTGGACGCCTTACCCAATTCGTGTCAAAAATGCGCGTAGATACGTGTCATTGAAAGGGCGTGATTATTTGCAGAGATTTCTACAAACCTCGACCAGTTCTCTCGCACGCTTCAAAATTGTCTCCACTTCAGGCTTATCCGCTACGGTGAATGATAGATAGTCGCATTCGTTTCGCCGAGCGAATGCCTTCGTTATATAAGTATGAAACCTGCGCTCAACAAGCCCCGGTTTGACGATGTGTTCGCCGAATGCAGACAGAACAGCGTGATGTGAGCTTCTTTCGATCCCGCGAGATAGGAGCAGTGCCGTTGCGGCATGGAACATTGCATAGTATGCCCGCCCCACAGCGCCACGGTAGAATTCGCCTATCATAAGGTGTTCACTTTCTCGAAGAAACTCATCTGCGCTTTGGAAGTGCTGCTGAATGTCCGGCTTCATACGGCTATGCCCTCACGTTTAATAGCTCGGTAAGCCGCATACTTACCCTGTTCATAATCACACTGCGGCACAAAAAAGAAGCTGACGAGCGTATTGTATTCCAAGCTAATTTCTGAACATAAATCGCCGGTCCGCTCATGTTCGCCGAAGCGGTTGGGAATCTCGTCAAGAATGACGGCGATATCAATGTCGCTGTCTTCGTCCAGCTTATCCCGAGCCGCTGAGCCGAATAGAAGCACTCCCCGCAGACCCTTGCCGTACAATTTTTCAAGCTCATCTCGGACTTTTTTGGCTATTTCAAGTGCTTGTTTTCGTGTAGTGACCATATCGCTTTCAATATATACTATTTATGAACACTATTCAATAGCAAAGCCCCGCGAAAATCGCAGGGTTTTAAAATCAAGAACACTTAAGCGCCTCCCCGAGCAAACAAAGTGCGTCGAGGAGGCACAACGAAAGGCCTGACTTTACACGGGCCAAAGGCCGGAAATTTTAGGCACTAACACCAGCATGCAGCCGGGTGTTGTGAGATATGGATTCCGACCGTCGACGTCTCGGCTCAACTCAACAGGCCGTAGTCTTGAAGTGTCTGTTTGAGGACTGCTTTCTTGCTTTCTTCCAGCGGCGTCATCGGCAGTCGCAATTCTTCCGAAGCCATATTGAGCATTGCCGCAGCCGCCTTGATGGGTATGGGGTTGGTGGCTAAGCTCAGCATACTTTTGCATAGGGCAAATAGTTTCTTGTGCCATTTAAGGGCCGACGTAAAGTCGCCTTCGAGGATCAAATCCGTCATTGCCTTGACGTCTGCGGGAACAATATTTGCCACGACACTGATGACGCCTTTACCGCCAACCGAAGCTAACGGTAGCGTAAGGGAGTCATCGCCTGAAATGATCGTTATGTCACAGCGGGTCGCTATTTCACTTGCCTGGTCCATGCTGCCGGTTGCTTCTTTGATTGCGACGATATTTTCGATCTCGGCAAGGTGAGCGACCGTCTCCGGCGTCATGCCGGCCCCGCATCGGCCGGGGATGTTGTACAGCACTATCGGCAGATCAACTTCTTCAGCTATCGCCTTGAAATGTTGATAGAATCCTTCCTGCGTGGGCTTGTTGTAATATGGATCGACCTGGAGAGTCGCATCCGCGCCGACCTTTTTTGCGAAGGCAGTCAGTTCGATGGCTTCTGCAGTGCTATTTGAGCCGGCCCCGGCAATCACAGGCACTTTTCCGCCCACAGCCTTGACCACTCTTTCGATGACCTGCTTGTGCTCATCGTGACTGAGCGTGGGTGATTCACCGGTCGTGCCGACCGGCACTATTGCATCTATCCCATTTTCTAATTGGAAATCGATCAGCTCATCGAGTGTTTGAAAATCGATATCGCCGTCTTGAAAGGGCGTAATTAGCGCCACCATTGCACCTGAAAACATTCTTACCCCCTTAATCTTGAGTGCTAAATTTGTCTATCAATGCAATCATCTGGGCGGTCGCCTCTCTTATGCCAACAAACACCGCCCTTGCTACGATGCTGTGACCTATATTGAATTCACAAAGACCTTCGATACTTGCCACCGGCCCGATATTACGATATGTCAGGCCGTGACCTGCGTGAGCGATGAGTTTGTTTTCCATCGCCAAATCTTTGCCGGCTTCCAGCTCAGCCAATCTTCTCTCGATTGCCCTTGGACCCCTGGCGTTTGCATACATACCCGTGTGCAATTCGACTGCGTCGCAACCCGTTTGGGCCGAAGCTATTATCTGTTCTTTCGCAGGCGCGATAAAGGTGCTTACGAGGATACGTTTCTTGTGCATTCTTCGGACGACTTGTGCCAGCCGTTTTTTATGCCTGACGCAGTCAAGCCCGCCTTCGGTGGTAAGCTCAACTCTTTTTTCGGGGACAAGTGTTATCTGGTCCGGCTTAGTCTCTTCGGCTATTTTGACGATGGGTTCAGCCATACACATTTCCAGATTCAGCTTGCAGGCGACGGTTTCTTTTAGCAGTCTGACGTCGCGGTCGTTTATGTGTCGTCTGTCCAGGCGCAGGTGGATAGTGATTCCGTTTGCCCCAGCCAGTTCGCACTGAGCCGCTGCCCAGACGGGGTCCGGCTCATCGGTCACCCGAGCCTGCCGCACCGTCGCAACATGGTCGATATTGACATTTAACACAGCCATTTCTTTGACCCTCGATCTACTTGCCGGATTATATCGTTGTGTTAGCTTCTATCAAGCAAATTAACGTGCCTACTGTTTTGTTAAAGCTCAATTGATAGCTGTTATTGCGAGCGAAGCGAAGCAATCTCTATCGTTCGAAGGCCAGAGATTGCCACGGCCTTTCAGGCCTCGCAATGACAACTCATCGAATCGCAAGTAATAACTTTTCGAGGTGTATTCTAACCCAGTCTGTGAGACCGGCGATAGTCTTTTTTGCCAAATTTGCTGATTCGTTCTACACCCAGGCTATATCTTATGCCGATATCTACGATAATTGGCAGGTTACTGGTTTGTTGAATTGTATGAGGAGTTAACTATGAGGTCCAAGCTGTTATCCTTGTTGGTGGCCAGTCTGGTTTGTACGATGCTGATGCTTGTATCGTGTGAGAGCGTGACTGTTGGCCGCAGACCGCGTCCGAAGCGCGGACACGGACCGCCTCCGCACGCTCCTGCGCACGGCCATCGCCACAAGCACCACGGTGTCGAGCTCATTTACGACTCGGACTGTGGTGTCTACGTTGTCGTGGGCTTTCCCAGCCATTACTATTATAGTGGTCACTTTTACCGTTTCCACGGCGACCAGTGGGAAATGAGCGTCGAGATCGGTGGTGGATGGAAGCGTACATCTGGAGCATCGCTGCCTCCGGGTCTTCGAGGCAAAGAAAAGGCCAAAGGTAAACCCAAAGAGCACCCTGGCCGTGGACGCGGCGCCGAAAAGAAGAAGCGGTAACTCATGCGCTAGTGGTCTGCACGACCGAGTGGCGTAATCACGATAGAGTTGAAAGGGCTGCCGGGGCTATCAATGGGTTGAGCACTCGTCCACTTAGAACTCGCAATTAGTATCTGTTGCGCAAGGCCGAAACTGGCAATGTCACCCCTGCGAAACCTGTCTTGAGCAAGCTTGTCCCGAGCGCAGTCGAGGGAGTCGAAGGAGCAGGGGTCTACGGCGAAAAAGCTGGATTCCTGCTACCCGCTTTCGCGGGCACAAGCTTCGCAGGAATGACAAATGCTGTTTCCACAACAGGAACTAATTATGAGGCTGGAGAAATGCCAAAGCAAATAAGAATTACAGCGGGCCAGGTTGAGGTCGAAGCCGAATTG
>DAOWID010000458.1 GCA_030641115.1 Planctomycetota bacterium
GCCGCCCCTTTTGGGGCAGGCGAAATGCTAAATCCGAAACTCGAAATCCTAAACAATCTCAAAATCTAAATGACCCAAATTCAAAAGTTTGCCTATTTTTACAAATGAAGTTTCGTGTGCTTGTATCTGCTGATACGAAAAGCTGCGGTTGTCCGCGTTCTTGCCGCCCCCCGTAAGGAGCAAGCTTCGGTGGTGTACGTTCGCCCACTGCCGTCTGTATTATACCAAAAATTGCCTGTTTTTCAATGAAAATATAAAATATCTCGATCGTGCATTCTGGATGCTTGATGCTCGAGAAAAGCTTTGCGGCAGAGATCAGTGAGAGCACAGGGTGTATAAGTATATGCATATATACTTATGGAGTATATTATGTTTTGAGAAAAAGGATTGGACGGATTTGGGCCGTGAGATGGCGGTTGCGCCTGTGCCACAGGGTGAACGCGGATCCGTTCGGCCCGTTCGACTGGGCTCACGGCAAGCTCTGCTGGGGACAGGCAGGGCGAAGCGGGGCAGGGAGAACGCAGAGATGATATTGCTGCATTGTTAACCGCGGATGGACACGGATTAGAATTGGCCACTAATTAACACGAATGGACACTGATTTACAGAGTTTTGGCCGGACAGGATAACAGGATGAAGGGAACTGTCTTTTTGCCACGGGGATCACAGAGGACGCAGAGGGAAGGCAAAAGTCAAAGAGAAAAGGCAAAATGCGAAAGTTAAATTCAAAGGTAGTTTTTGGGGACAGAGAGAGAGTCAAGGTGCTGGTTTGGGGCGGTGCACGCGGACACCTTTAATTACCCTTTTCAAAAAAAGAAACCCTCAAAAGACCAAGGTAGTACTCTGAGGGTCGATTACGAGACGCCCAACGCATGGGCCCATGAGACGCGAGGTTACGAGCGGTCTCAATCAAGCCCGATGTTAGCAATAAATATATCACATATTTTCGGGATAGGTTTATTTTGGGATTTGTGCTCGTTAATATCCTCGATTAGCTTGTCCTTTTTGATCATACCTTCTGGTGCAAGTAGTGCCATAGCTGTGGTTGAAGCGAGAATGATTGCTTTTCTTCCCGGGGAAATAATCACCATTTGTTCAGAGAGCATTTTTATGGGAACTTGATAACTAGACATGAATGGTTGTTGTAGTAGATGGCCACTATTTATAAATACGTAGTCTGCAACGTCATCATTTTCAGTGTCGTCTTCTAGGCCTAAACGCCTCTTGTGAAGTATAATTACATCTTTAACTGACGTCATGAATTTGACACATGGACCTTCAATTTTCATCCATTCCTGGACATTTGACATCACGACATTGGGATCGGTGGTTTCAAGGGCCTCTTTGTAATAGCTCAAACTCTGAAAGTATGTGGCCAATAATTGGTTAGAGTCAGGTAAGCCTAGAGCATCGATCAATTCCTTATGACTACCTTTGATTTTGTCGGACGCTTTTTCTAAGAAGGCAAGCAGAGAATCTTGATACTGAAGATGGTGCTGTTTTGAAAACTGTAGTCTTTGCTCTTCTATTTGAAGTGATTGTAAACGTAGGCCACGGTAAAACCAAAGTACTGCAATGATACCAGTGGAGGCTGCTAATAAAGAACCCAAGTGTCCAATATCGTTAGATGCAGATAAAGAGAAAAGCGCAAATGGGATAAGGATTATTAAAATTGATATTAGTATTAACTCTCTTGTTTTCATGTGATCTGGACTTAGGCTTATTAGGGACAGTCACCGTTTTCTGCCGTTTTCTGTGTGCTGTTCCCAGCGGTTAATAGCTGGCTGTCCCTAGTTTTCATAGTTCACAGCTGGAACCTCTGCGTCAATGTGATTTCACCAGAACTGGAAACCGCATATGCGAAGCCGCGCAGATTCTGGTCGCTGAACGAGTCGCCATACGCAACCGATGGGGCGGAAAGAACAACGCCTGATGCAAAAGATGCTTGGTAAGCAATATGCTTATGACCGTGTAAGATTAGGACGTTTCGTCCCCTTTTTTTGATTTTTCGCACCAGCCGTTTTCCGTCACGTAGCTGTAAGGCTTTTGCGGAGATCCAAGGCTTCGCTTGCCGATAACGATGGCGAATGGCAGGTGTAAATCCTACGTGATGATGGATCAGGATAATTAGTTGCTTGCCGTCGCTTAGCTCAACGAGCCTCTCGAACTCCCGGAGTTGTTTGCGGCCAAGCTGTCCGAAAGCGCTTGACAATATCGACGTTCCGCAAGGTGTTGAGCTGTTTAAGCCGACTACGACGAAGGTTTCGTTCTCAAAGAGCACCATTGGGTACAGAAGGGTCAGCAGCTCGCGATACAGGTAACGCTTACTGGTCGGCCAAAGCAAACCTTCGGTGGCGATCTCACTTGCTTTCTTCGACAACTGCTGGGGGACAGAGAAACTGAGACTGGCGCCAATACCCGTGGCGACGATCACTGGTTTCGGAGGGTGTGCCTCGTAAACTCGGCGAAACTCGGCGGCCTTCTCGAGAACTTCAATAACTGGTGTCTGAGGATCTCTCGAGAGCCTCCAGGTTCTCGGAGCATGAGCGAGGCAGTGCTCAACAAACCGACGGCAACGCAGTTCATGCTCGACGTCTGCGGCACCTCCGTCGAGCCCTATGAACGACGTGGTTAGCGAAAGGTCGTGATTTCCTGGAATTACTAGAATACGGTTACGATCCGGTTCATCGAGTTGACTGATTATGTCCTCGTACAAACCCCATTCATCGCGATCTCCGCGGTCGGTGATATCTCCAGCCAGAACAACGAGATCAGTCGATTCCGTCGCCCACCTGATTGCTCTGTTGGCGTGATCTAAAATCGAGGTTCTCGAATGTCCTTCACCGAGAGTTGGCCGTTGGGTCAAATGCAAATCTGACAGATGCGCGATCTTGAGTGCCTTTTCGCTCGATTCTCCGCGCTCAGGCAGCAGTAGATCGTCTAAGCGCACAGTGCGATGAAACAGACTTCGAACCTCGAATACGCAGATGACCGGCAGTAGCAGCCATGGCAGCAGCATGGCGTGCCACGGATCTACTTCACTCTCTGATTCGCTCCATGATCCGGTAAGCGTGATCAATAGGAAGATGAATGTCCCCCAACCTGCAGGAAGTGCTATCAAATACGCAAAAAGCTTAATCGCAGCTCGAACTCCCTCGTTAAGGTTCGAACGAACGACTAACCAAATTAGGCACAGCCCAATCGCCCACAATGTCACAAGATACAGAATCTTCCATATCATAGGCTGATCCATGAGGGATGGTTAGGCGTCGCCTTCTGACCGATGACGAATTGCGCTGGATCCGATCTTGAATCTTCGAGTTGGAATGCGGTTGGCTTTATCGGGCGTACAATGTATATATGGTTTCCGCATAAGACCCCATGTCTGTCTCAGTGTCCGTATAACACCTCTTTCTTACACTCCGTCCCTGTCGGCGTCTCGCAAATAGCGAGCACGCCAGAGGACCTTTGCCCTTGGTACGAAAAGTCAGGGTCTGACCGCTACGGGAAATCTACATTGAAAGAACCAGATTTTCAAGCGAAAAATCCTTGAAGAATGTAGAATATTAGCGCCGCGGGCAGGACATAAACGGCTGGACCAGAAATAATGGTGGGGCAACCCTTCGGCTGGGCTCAGGGCAGGTCCCACCCTACAAAGGCCACATCGGGGAAAGCTGCGTTCGATCCCGCTGGAAGCCCGCCAAGGCGTTCGAGGCAGAAACGTTCCGTGTTTTGGTTGTACGGTTTGGTGAGAGGAACCGGATTTCTTTAGGCTCTCCAGGGCCGCTGCCTCTCCATTTTGCCCGACAGTGTATTCTTGGCGATTATGACATCTTCTCTGATTTGAAAATCGAACATGCCCACGCAGAGAAAATCGGCACCATTCTCAAAAGCATATTTAAAACCCTCTTTCGGATGGGTGACCCCTGCCCCCAGAACCTTGTAGGCGATCCAGGGCTTTTTGACTCTTCGCATAAACTCGATCGTTTTTACGGGGGTGGCAGAATGATAATCTACAGCGTTTAGAGTCTTGAAATAGAAATCTGGTTCTATCCCTTCTTTCTCGCACGCAACAGGCACATCTATCGAATGCCCGCCGACACCTGCGATTAATCCATTTTGCTTTATAAAGTCGACTGCCTTGCCAAGCAGGTCAACACGACCATTTTTGAC
>DAOWID010000011.1 GCA_030641115.1 Planctomycetota bacterium
GGTTTTGCACTTGTTTGCGCATGCAACATTCAGGAGGTTATGGATTTTGCCCTTGTCTCTCAGCAGTCGACATTGGCATCGCGGGTGCCTTTTTTGAATTTCTTTGACGGTTTTAGGACCAGTCACGAGGTTCAAAAGGTCGAGGAGCTGACTTTCGATGATATGCGCGCGATGATTGATGACGAGCTTGTAGCCCAGCACAAGGCCAGAGCACTTACGCCGGACAGGCCCATGATAAGCGGCACTGCGCAAAATCCTGACGTCTATTTCCAGGGCAGAGAGACGGTAAACAAATACTATCTGGTAGCGCCGCAGATCGTTGCCGAGACGATGGATAAGTTCGCCAAGATTGTCGGGCGAGAATATAAACTGTTTGATTATGTCGGCGCAGCGGATGCGGACAAGGTTATCATTATGATGGGTACAGGGGCCGATACCGCGCATGAAACGGTTGAGTTCCTGGCATCCAAAGGCGAAAAGGTGGGACTTATTAAGGTGCGACTCTATAGGCCGTTTAGCACTAAACACCTCATTGCTGTTTTGCCAGAGACCGTGAAGAAGATTGCGGTGTTGGACAGAACGAAAGAGCCCGGTGCTCTGGGTGAGCCGTTGTACTTAGACATTCGGACCGCCATCGGTGAGGCGATGGGTGCAGGTCAAACGGCTTTTGAAAAGTACCCACTGATTGTTGGAGGGCGATACGGACTGGGGTCAAAAGAGTTCACGCCGGCTATGGTAAAGGCTGTTTTTGATAATCTCGATGTCGCAAAGCCGAAGAATGGCTTCACCGTCGGTATCATCGATGACGTAACGAATACCAGCCTGGATGTTGATGGGGCATTTGAGATTAGCAGCGAGGGATTCTTCTCAGGAATGTTCTGGGGCCTCGGCTCAGACGGAACAGTAGGCGCCAACAGGAACTCCATAAAAATCATTGGTGAGTTAACGGAAAATTACGCGCAGGGCTACTTCGTTTATGATTCGAGAAAGGCCGGTGCCGTGACCGTATCGCATCTGCGGTTTGGAAAGCGGCTTATCCGAAGGCCCTATCTTGTGAGCAGGGCTGACTTTGTTGCGTGCCACAACCCGAGCTTCTTAGAGAAATATGATATGCTTTCGGCGGCACGCGAAGGCGCGACATTTCTATTAACCAGCAGCCACGGCAAAGACGAGGTATGGGATACTTTGCCACAGGAAGTTCAGAAGCAGATAATTGAAAAGAAGCTGAAGTTCTATGTTATTGATGCGATTTCCCTTGCTCAGGAGATCGGTCTGGGGCCGAGAATCAATGTGATTATGCAAACTGCCTTCTTCAAGATCAGCAATATCATTCCACTCGACACAGCGGTTGAGGCCATCAAAGATGCGATCAAGAAGAGTTACGGCAAGAAAGGCGAAAAGGTCGTCCAGATGAACAATGCGGCGGTTGATGGCGCTCTCGAAAGAATTTACGAAGTCAAAGTTCCTGACAGGGTGACGAGCAAGACAAAGAGGAGGCCGCCGGTGCCGGATGATGCCCCTGATTTTGTCAGGCAGGTTACCGGCGAACTTATAGCACTTCGTGGTGATAAACTGCCCGTCAGCAAGATGCCTGTTGATGGCAAGTTTCCGACCGGCACGACCCAATATGAGAAACGCAACGTAGCTGTGAATATACCACAGTGGGAACCGAGTGTTTGCATCCAGTGTGGCACATGCTCGCTGGTTTGTCCACACGCAGCCATAAGGATAAAGGCCTATGACGAAGAGTATGTCAAAGATGCTCCGCCAACCTTCAAGAGCACCGATGCAAAGGGTAAAGACTTTGCCGGTATGAAATTTACCGTTCAGGTGGCTCCGGAAGACTGCACCGGCTGTGGTGCCTGCGTTGTGGCTTGTCCTGCGCAAGAAAAGGATGAGAACAAGCAGCCGACAGGCCGAAAGGCGATCAACATGGTGCTGCAAGAGCCAATTCGTTTTCAAGAGCGCGACAACTACAAGCATTTCCTGTCGATCCCGAATACGGATCCAAAACTCTTCAAAGCCAGCACGGTCAAGGGCAGCCAGTTAATCCAGCCTTTGTTTGAGTATTCCGGCGCCTGTGCCGGCTGCGGAGAGACGGGTTACGTGAAACTGCTGTCACAACTGTTTGGGGACAGGGCCTTTATTGGGAACGCCACCGGCTGCTCGTCAATTTATGGCGGCAATCTGCCCACGACGCCTTACGCAAAGAGGTCCGACGGCAGGGGGCCAACCTGGAGCAATAGCTTGTTTGAGGACTGCGCTGAGTTTGCAATGGGTATGCGGCTGACGGTTGACAAGTTCAAAGAGCGTGGGCTTGACCTGTTGGGCAAAGTCACAGAGAAGGGCTGCCTCGATAAGGAACTGGCGGAGGAAATCCGAGCGGCTACACTGGCTGATGATCCGGAGCAAAGTGCGATTGAGCAGCAGCGAGCCCGTGTGGACAAGCTCAAAGAGCAATGCGAGAAGAGCAAGTGCGCAGAGTGCGAGCAGCTTCTGAGCGTTGCCGACTACCTTGTGCGCAAATCCGTTTGGGGTCTGGGCGGTGACGGATGGGCTTACGATATTGGCTACGGCGGGCTGGACCATGTGCTGGCCAGCGGCGTGGATGTCAACCTGCTTGTGCTGGATACCGAGGTTTATTCCAATACGGGTGGCCAGATGTCAAAATCCACGCCAAGAGCAGCGGTGGCAAAATTTGCCGCAGCGGGAAAACCGTCGCCGAAGAAGGACCTCGGGCTTCTGGCGATGACCTACGGCAATATCTATGTCGCCAAGGTGGCGATGGGTGCAAACGCCAATCAGACAGTCAAAGCCTTTGCCGAAGCCGAAGCCTATCCCGGACCTTCCCTCACAATTGCCTATTCACATTGCATTGCTCACGGCATCAATATGACAAAAGGTTATCAAGAGCAGAAAAAGGCCGTTGCCTGCGGCCATTGGCCACTGTATAGGTTCGACCCGCGACTCAAGGAACAGGGTAAGAACCCGCTGCAGCTCGATTCTCGAACTCCAACCATTGACTTCGAAGAGTATGCTTATGGCGAAAATCGCTATCGTACGCTGAAGCAATCGAAGCCGGAAGTAGCAGCACAGTTGCTCAAACTTGCCGCCAGAGATGCGGCTGAGAGGTACGCCTTGATGGAGCAGCTCGCAAAATTGACGTGTGGCGAGGAACCTGGTAAACCAGCGGAGCCAAGTGCAGAATACGAAAAACAAACCGTAGGGAAATAAGATGAATGCAGAGGTCTCAAAGATAATTTGGTTGGTCCTTTTGACGGCTTTTGCCGTCGCGGGGTGTGAACAGGCCCACAAAGAAGATGTGGATGCTTTGGCTTCCGGGCCGAATGTGGAGACACTTGCTGTTAAGGCTGATTATGCGGCGGGAGCGATCAACGCAACCGGAGGGCTTCAACGCTGGGCTAAAACGACAAAGCTGGACCTTGATTGTGTGGTTACGCTCTATCAGCCGGACGGCAGTTTTTACCTGACAGAGCACCGTTTTGAGGTTTACCCGTGGTCAAATTCCATTCGCATTTCAGCTCAGGAGCCGCTCAGCAACTTCGTCTGGCAATTATCGAATGGCCGGTTTAGCGTGTTGGAGGGCCGCGAGCGCGCCGACTTTTCGCCAATCCGAGGGTTTTATCGGGAATATGCTGAAGCGGTTTTGACCGTAACAATTGCACCTGTGCGTTTCTTGGATGATTCGGCCCGGTTTATCAAAGCGCCTGAGCCGGTAAAGATGGAGGGACTGTGGTATTATCCGATTGCGCGGGTCCATCCGCCAGAGCAAGCAGCCTCCGCCGCCGGCAAGCAGAAAGAGGTTGAACTCGTTGAGTCCGCCACAGGTCCGCCGGAGGCGGACTCCGCGGGGACCCAGCCTTATTGGTCCAGAGTGATTTTTTATCAGAATAGAGACAGCTCTTTGGTCGATATGCTTTCCTTTGCTGAGTTTGACAAGAATAAGTTCATGCCCGTTCGCGGCTATGACTATAGTGAGATTGAAAAGGGCGGCGTTTTGGTGCCTACGAAGATAGAGATATTTACGACTGACGCCCGAAGCGTTTTTAAGAAGCGGGTTGCTAAAATAGACCTCAAAAAGTAGCGGCATCCTCGTGAGCTAACGTCACAGCAGTATCGGTTGCCAAATCTGTGACCTGCTTAGCCTTGCCATCACAAGGCTTGCCTTTTAGTCGGTAACCGTTCACGGCGTATAAGTCGCGTTCTTGGGGTCATTGCGAGGAGTTTTACGACGAAGCAATCTAAAATGTAGCGATTGAGATTGCCATCCGCCGTAGGCGGACCGAGGCGGACCTCGCAATGACATAAAACGGCACATTTGCCCCGTGAACAGTTACTTCAGTTGTTTGGCTTCGTGGTTCGCGGCTTAGTTTTCGTGGCCGGCTTGCACCACCCGGACCTCAAAGCGCTTGGGCCAACCCAATTTTTCAGCTACCACTTGTGGGAATTCCCATCCGGCCTCGTCCTTCTGATATATTGTTACTTGGCTGTGTTCGGCTGCCATCGCAACCGCCTGCGGGACATCAAGGTAGCGCAGGACGTTCAGAAAGATCGGTCCATCGCGGTGCGAGCGGGGCAGATGCCAAAGGCTGAGTTTCACTATATTGGGCTCGAACAACGATGCGTATAGTGCGATGCCAGCCATCTCTCTTCGGGCCAGAAGGCCTACTGGTAGGGTGCTTGTCGAATCGATGTTCCGCAGCGCCTGAATCGCCCGCCGTACGTCCCAGACTCGCATTCCGTCGACTGTCTGGCCAAGCAGCATGAACCGTCGGCGAATTTGTGTTCGCTTACGTTCGTCGGGATTCCAAGCTGTAGGCCCAACTCCCCGCGGTGCCACGTACGCCATCACGTGTTTTGTGTTGCGGAGGGCTTTCCGAATGTGCTTGAAAGCGTTTTCATTTGGCTCAGGCAGCGTTTGATCCTTGAGCTGCTCGGCGAAGCCCACGCGCATAGCGCTTAGCCATTCGGTCCACTCCTGTTCGTCCAGCACTTTGAGTATGGTCTGGTCGGCTTTTTCGAGGTCAGCTCGATGCGCCAGGTATAGCCGCAGACGAACGTGTGGCTGACTCGTGAAGTCGAACGCACTGAAACGGATGCCGTGCCGTTTAACGGAGAACGGGCACTTGATGTCGAGCGAACCGGCCTCGGTTTTGGTCGGCCAGCCGCGGAATGACTTCTCCCGAAGCGCTTTCATCCACGCTTTGCGTAGCTTTGCCCACTCGTCAGCCGATTGCGGCACTGGCGGTTGCGGAGCCTTGGGCACAAAGGATTCGTGTGCCTCTGTGTTTATCTGGTCGGCAGGTAATTCGTCAAATACTTTCAACTGTTCCGGCTCGAAAAAAGACACAGCGGGTTTGTCAATCAGAGGTGTGTCACCTTTGAGAAAGCGATTAAACCAGACAAAAGCATGGATTCGCAATTCCTGCGTGTCTCTATGGGGGCCTTCGGTAATGTGCAGGCCCAGATTTTTCTCGACATCATACAACTCGTAGATTTTCCGCACCTTCTCGTGCAAACGCACGACACCGTCCAATGGGAAGATTCTGTCCTTGTCGGTATTGGAAATTAGAAGCGCTCGTGGCGCGACCAGTGCCGGAAGCAGCGCATAGTCCCACCGGTATGTGTTCATGATATACATGCAGTCGCAGTGCCCTTCGACGCAGCCGTCAATGACA